>NZ_JBEORF010000023.1:0-122553 GCF_040302125.1 Nocardioides sp. NPDC127514
ACGGTCCGGGTCGGCATAGATCGCGACCGACCCGATCCCGGCGTCCTTGCATGCACGGATCACTCGAACCGCGATCTCACCGCGGTTGGCGATCAGCACCTTGGTCAATGGCTTGCTCAACGAGAACTCCTCGATCGTGACTGCTGGGACTCCGTCGTAACGATTGTCACACCTCGCTGAGCTGAGCGAGCGAGGAGGTTACTCGACGGTACACGGCATCGTCGACGAGCACGCCCGCATGCCGCAGGGCCAGCACGGCCGCTCCGGCCAGGCCGTCGGTCGCCACGACCGCCCCGGGAGCGACCCGCGCGGCGAAGTCGGGCTGCCGGGCCAGGACGCTCCCAGCCGCGACCAACGGCCCCTCGACCTCAGGCGTACGCACCGCCGCCAGCGTCTCCGCCAGCCCCGCGGCCGCCCGGTCGAGGATGCCCGCGGCAACCTCGTCACCGGCATCCGCCGCGGTGAAGACGAGCGAGGCGAAGTCGGCCAGCCGCAGCGGCGGCATCGCGTAGAGCGCCGCCGTCGCCGCGACGAGGGTCCCGGTCCGTCCGCCTTGTGGCCGTTCGTCCCGGACGGTGCCGAGCCGGTCGAGCAGCAGGCCGGTCAGCGCCGTGGTGGCGCCGCGCCCGTCGAGCGGCGCCAGCCCGGCACGTACGACCTCCCGGCCCAGCCAGAAGCCCGAGCCGACGTCCCCGAGCAGCCAGCCCAGTCCGTCCGAGATCCCCGCGAGCCGGCCGTCCTCGACCCGTACCGCCGACGCCCCCGTGCCAGAGAGCAGCACATAACCGTCCGGCGCCGCCGTCCCCGAGAAGTACGCAGCCAGCACATCGAAGTCGAAGACCGGCTCCACCGCGACCAGGTCGGAGAGAACGGCCACGATCGCGGCCCGGTGGCCGGCGTCGCCCGCCCCCGCCACCGCCAGGGCCGCGCCGGCGAGCTGACCGGCATTTGCGGAGGTCACAGCCTGTGTCACCGCCGCCCGGATCGCCGTCGTGGCAGCGTCGACACCGGCCGAGGTCGGGTTGCCGCTGCCGGCCTTGCCGATGCCTGTGCATCGGCCGTCTGAGGTGACCACGACGGCGCGAGTGCTGGTGCCTCCCGCGTCGAGTCCCAAGTAGTTGTCATTCATTGACACCGTTTCGTAACAGAAAACCATTGCCAGGCGTACTCTCTCCAAATAGTTTTCGAGCGCAGGCCTCGACATACGGTCGCGGCCGGAGTTTGCTAGGTGGGTGGACTAATTGACCAGAGACGTGTTCGGAGCCTTCGATGAGCAGGTTCGCACACGCCTGTCCGAGCTGCAGTCGATGGCGCAATCCGGTGGCCTCGACAAGGCGGTCGAGGCGATGGTCGGCAGCATCCGCAACGGCGGTGTGCTGCAGGCGTTCGGCACCGGCCACTCGCAGGCGTTCGCGATGGAGATCGCCGGACGGGCCGGTGGTCTGATCCCCACCCACGCCATCGCTCTGCGTGACACGGTCCTCAAGGGCGACCGGCCGGCGAGCGATCTCAAGGGCGGCCTCCTCGAGCGTGACACCAACATCGCCAACGAGCTCTGGGAGCTCCACGAGTTCCACCCGGAGGACGTCTTCCTGATCGCGTCCAACTCCGGTGTCAACGGCTCGATCGTCGGCATCGCGCTGCGGGCGAAGGAGGAGGGCCACACGGTGATCGCGGTGACCAGCCTCGAGCACACCAACGCGGTCACCCCCAAGCACCCCAGCGGCAAGCGCCTGGCCGAGATCGCCGACGTGGTGATCGACAACCTGGCTCCGTTCGGCGATGCCACCGTCCCGGTCGGCGACGGCGGCGTGCTCGCCGGTGCCGTCTCGTCCATCACGGCGGCCTACATCGCCCAGCTCCTGACCCTCGCCACCGCCGCGAGGATCGAGGAGACAGGCGAGACCCCGCCCCTCTACCTCTCCGCCAATATCCCGGGTGGCGATGAGCACAACGATGCGTTGAAGGCTCGCTACGGCGAACGCATCGGAAGCATGGCCTGAACACCCGTAATGAAGAAGTAACGAGGAAACCACCCGAAAGAAGGCAGCACGATGTCCCAGCAGCTTCACCGGCTCGACCGCCGGACCCTTCTGCGCGGCACCCTCGCCGGCGCGGCGCTCGTGTCGTTCTCTGGAGCGCTCGCCGCGTGTGGCGCGCCCGGTAGCGACACCGACAACTCCGGCGGTGGCACCAAGTCCGCGTCGAACCCGTTCGGCATGCCCAAGGACGGCACCGTCGACGCAGTGATCTTCGACGGTGGCTACGGCTACGACTACGTCGAGTTCGCCGCCGGCATCGTCGGCAAGGAGTTCGCTGACGCCGACCTCAAGGTCAGCGCCACCACCAAGATCGCCACGGAACTGCAGCCGCGCTTCGTCGGCGGTACGCCTCCGGACCTGATCGACAACTCGGGTGCGGACCTGATCGGCTTCAGCTCGATCGCCGCCCAGCTCGAGGAGCTCGACGACGTCTTCGAGGCGGACAGCTACGAGGGCGTCAAGATCGAGGACACCCTCTACCCGAACGTCAAGGTCCCCGGCACCTACAGCGACCGGTTCGTGGCGATCAACTACGTCATGACCCTCTACGGCGTGTGGTACTCCGCCTCGCTCTTCGAGGAGAACGGCTGGACCGCGCCGAAGACCTGGGACGAGGCGCTCGACCTGGGTGCCAAGGCCAAGGCCAAGAAGAAGTACCTCTGGACCTGGGGCAAGGAGGCGGCGACCTACTACCGCACCCTGGTGATCGACTCGGCGGCCAAGGAGGGCGGCGACGAGGTGCGCCTCGGGCTCGAGAACCTCGAGAAGGGCATCTGGTCCCACCAGGTCATCCAGGACATCCTCGGCAAGCTCGGCGAGATGGTCAGCCAGGACATGTTCATCCCGGGCGGCGCCGGCACCCAGTTCACCGCCGCGCAGGCCAAGTGGTCCAACGACCAGCAGGCGCTCCTCTACCCGAGCGGCGGCTGGATCGAGAACGAGATGAAGGACGCCACCAAGGAAGGGTTCGAGATGACCGGCATCCCGGAGTTCGTCCTCAGCGACAGCCCCGCGCTGCCGTACGAGGCCGTCCGTGCCGCGGCCGGCGAGGCGTTCATCGTCCCGAGCAAGGCGAAGAACCCGGCCGGTGGCAAGGAGATCCTGCGCGCCATGCTGTCGAAGGAGGCCGCGACCAACTTCGCCAAGACGAAGCTCGCGCCGACCATCGTCAAGGACACCATCCCTGCCGACGGGTTCGGCTCCGCGGCGCTGAAGTCGCAGAGCGCGATGCTCGACGCCGCTGGTGAGAACACCTTCAACTTCCAGTTCTACGACTACTACGGCACCAACGCCGACGAGCTCGTCGTGTGGAACTCGTTCCTCTCCGGCGACCTCGACGTCAAGGGCCTGACCAAGGCAGTCCAGGGCATCTTCGACAAGGTCGCCGACGACTCATCGATCGAGAAGCTCAAGGTTTCCTGACACCATGCCGGACCCATCCACCACGATGGCCCAGACGGCCGGCGGCCCCTCCGAGGAGAATCCTTGGGGGGCCGCCCCCGGCCGGCGCCGCCGCAAGCTCACCCTCGACCGGGCACTGTTCATGACGGTCTTCCTCGGCCTTCCGGTCGCGGTCTTCGTCATCTTCGTCGTGGTCCCGATCGGGCAGGCCCTCTTCTACTCGCTCACCGACTGGACCGGTTTCTCCCCGGTCATGAACTTCGTCGGCCTGGACAACTACGCCAAGCTGCTCGACGACGACACCTTCCTCAAGGCGCTGCGCAACAACGTACTGCTGACGATCGTGGTGCCGTTCGTGACTCTGGTCGCGGCGCTGGCGATCGCGGTGGTCGTGACCACCGCGGGTCCCAGCACCGGTCAGGTCCGAGGTCTGAACGGGTCCGGCTTCTACCGGGTCGTCTCGTTCTTCCCCTACGCCGTCCCGGCCGTCGTCATCGGTCTGCTCTGGGCTCAGGTCTACGACCCCGCCGCAGGCCTGCTCAACGGCATGCTCACCGGCGTCGGCCTCGACGGGTTCAAGGACTACGCCTGGCTAGGTGAGGTGCGTGCGGCGATGCCGGCCTCCATGTTCGTGATCATCTGGGCGAGCATCGGCTTCTACACCGTGCTCTTCGTGGCCGCCATCAAGGGCGTACCCGCGGAGATCTACGAGGCTGCGCGCATCGATGGTGCCGGTCGCTTCCGCACCGCCATCTCGATCACGCTGCCCTCGATCCGTGACAACGTGCAGACGGCCTACATCTATCTGGGGATCCTCACCCTCGATGCGTACGTCTTCATGGCGGCGCTCGCCCCTGGCGGCGGCCCTGCCAACAGCACGCTCACGATGAGCCAGCACCTGATGAACACCGCCTTCAAGAAGAGCCAGTTCGGCTACGCCACCTCGATGGGCGTGGTGCTCGCCCTGGTCACGCTGCTCTTCGCCGCCCTGGTCTTCGTCGTCTTCCACTTCGCCGGCGGCCGGGACAAGAAAGCCGAGGTACGACGATGAGCGAGCGCAAGCGAGCGAACATTGGATCTTTCATCGGGCCGCGTCCGTATTCTGGCGCTTGCGCTACGGAGGTGGCCCGATGAGTGCCGTCACTCTGGACAAGCCAGTCGCCACCCGCTCCGAAGGCGGGCGACGTACGCCCGGCGACGCCCTGGTCGCCGGCACCTCGCACACGATGCTGATCATCTGGTCGGTCATCGTCATCGTGCCCTTCTGCTGGGTGGTGCTCTCCTCGTTCAAGACGTCGAAGGAGATCCTCTCCTCGCCGTTCTCCCTGCCTGCGGAGTGGAACTTCGACAACTACGTCAGCGCCTGGACCAAGGCCGGCATCGGGACGTACTTCTTCAACACCGTCATCGTCGTCGGCACCGCCTTGGTGCTGGTGATGCTGCTGGGGGCGATGTGCGCCTACGTGCTGGCGCGGTTCGAGTTCTTCGGCCGCAGGGTCATCTACTACACGATGCTGGCTGGGCTGACCTTCCCGGTCTTCCTGGTCATCGTGCCGCTGTTCTTCGTGCTCCAGGGTTTCGGGCTGCTCAACACGCTGCCCGGGCTGATCCTGACGTACGTCGCCTACGCGCTGCCGTTCACCGTCTTCTTCCTCTACGCCTTCTTCAAGACGCTGCCCGACGACGTCTACGAGGCCGCGATGATGGACGGTGCGGGCGAGTGGCGCACGTTCTTCCAGATCATGCTGCCGATGGCCGCACCCGGGATGGCCGGCGTGGCGATCTTCAACTTCCTCGGGCTGTGGAACCAGTTCCTGCTGCCGGTGGCGCTCAACACCGACCGGAACAACTACGTGCTCACCCAGGGCATGGCGTCGTTCTCCTCCCAGGCGGGTTACAACGTCGACTTCGGCGCGCTCTTCGCCGGGGTGGTGCTGACCGTGCTTCCGGTGCTGGTCGTCTACCTGATCTTCCAGCGGAGAATCGCTGGGACGGTCTCGACGGGCACGTTCCGCTGACCCGGATCTGACCCAGATGTGACGCGGATCTCGCGCCCCAGGTTAATAAGCGCTAACCTGGGGCGCGTGACCGCTTTTCTCCAGCCCGAGCACGAAGAGCTGCGTGCTGTCGTCCGTGACTTCGCCCAGAAGGAGATCGCGCCCCATGCCTCGCAGTGGGACCGCGACCATCACTTCCCCGTCGACGTGGTCCACAAGATGGGTGAGCTGGGCCTGTTCGGCCTGACCGCCCCCGAGGCGTACGGCGGAGGCGAGGGTGACCTCGTCGCGCTCTGCGTCGCGATCGAGGAGCTCGGCCGTGTCGACCAGTCGATCGGGATCACGCTCGAGGCCGCCGTCGGTCTGGGGATCAACCCGATCCTCACCTACGGCACCGACGAGCAGAAGGAGCGCTGGCTCCCCGACCTCGTCGCGGGCAAGAAGCTGGCCGGGTTCGGGCTGACCGAGCCGGGTGCGGGCTCCGACGCCGGCGCGACCGCCACGAAGGCCGTCCTCGACGGCGAGGAGTGGGTCGTCGACGGCGCCAAGCAGTTCATCACCAACTCCGGCTCCTCGATCACCTCGGTCGTCACCGTCACCGCCCGCACCGGGACCCGTGACAACGGCAAGCCCGAGATCAGCACCATCATGATCCCCTCGGGCACGCCCGGGTTCACCGCCGAGAAGGCGTACGACAAGCTCGGCTGGCACGCCTCCGACACCCACCCGCTCTCCTTCGACGGCGCCCGGGTGCCGGCCGACCACCTCCTCGGTGAGCGTGGCCGCGGCTACGCCCAGTTCCTCGCCACCCTCGACGACGGCCGCGTCGCGATCGCCGCGCTCGCGGTCGGCTGCATCCAGGCCTGCCTCGACATGGCGCTCGAGTACGCGGGGGAGCGGCAGACCTTCGGTGGCCCGATCGGCCGCAAGCAGGGCGTCGCCTTCCAGATCGCCGACCTCGAGGTCATGCTGCGGGCCTCGCGGCTGCTGACGTACGAGGCAGCCGCCATGAAGTCCGGGCTGGACTCGGGCGCCGTGACGATGAAGGAGTTCAAGCAGGCGGCTGCCGCCGCCAAGCTGTACGCCACCGAGTCGGCCGTCACCGCGACCCGCATCGCCACCCAGGTCTTCGGTGGCTACGGGTTCATGGAGGAGTACCCGGTGGCCCGCTTCTACCGCGACGCGAAGATCCTGGAGATCGGCGAGGGCACCTCCGAGGTGCAGCGCATGCTGCTCGCCAGAGGTCTCGGCCTCCCCGTCGAGTAGGCGCGAATCTTACGGCACGCTGAACGAAACCCGCGAAGTAATCAAGAGCCATCTCACCATTGACCGTTTACTGTGGCCACATGGTGTTCGGGGGACAGCTGCTGGGAGGGCTGCGTCGCACCCGCCTCCTCGGGGAGGTGATCCGCTTCATGATGGTCGGCGGAATCGCGACAGCAGTCGCTTTCGTGCTGTTCAACGGACTGGTCCACGGCTTCTTCATGGGGTCGGGACCGATGAACGGTCAGCCGATCCCGGCCTACATCGTCGCCAACACGGTCGGCATGCTGATCAGCTACGACCTGAGTCGCCGTTGGACGTTCCGTCACCGCGTCTCCGACCATCCCGATGGCGGGTTCACGGCTTATGTCGTGATCAACGCGGTCACGATGCTGCTGCCGGTCGGGTGTCTCTACGTCACCCGTAGCGTGATCGGCTGGGACAGCGCGATCGCCGACAACCTCTCTGCCAACGTGGTCGGCGTGCTGCTGGGTCAGATCGCCCGGTTCTTCCTCTTCCGGAAGTTCGTCTTCGGCCGCCCCATCCGCTACACGCAGGTCTACGGCAGCGTGGAGGAGGAGGCCGCGGCGCTGGAGGCCGCGGCAGGCGGGACGGTGCTGATGGCGCCGGAACGCCGAGAGCCGGTCAGCGGTTCCACAGAGCAGGCCACGCATGACCGAGCCGGCTGAGCAGGTCGCGTAGCAGCGGGAGGCTGAGTCCGACCACGTTGTGGTGGTCGCCCTCGATCCCGGTGATGAAGGCCCCGCCGAGCCCGTCGATCGTGAATGCCCCGGCGACGTGCAGCGGCTCGCCGGTCGCGACGTACGCAGCGATCTCCTCGTCGCTCACGTCGGCGAAATGCACCGTCGTGGCAGCCGTCTGCGACACGTGCCGGCCGGTCGCGGTGTCGACCAGGGCATGCCCGGAGACGAGAACGCCGCTGCGCCCCCGCATCTCCCGCCAGCGCTGGGTCGCCTCCTCGGGGTCGTGCGGCTTCCCCAGGGGTTTCCCGTCCAGCTCGAGGACGCTGTCGCACCCCAGCACGAGCGCCCCTTCGGGCACCTCGGGACGGCCGGCGACCGCGTCCCGCTTGAGCTCGGCGAGCCCGAGCGCCAGCTCTGTCGGCGGTAGTCCATCGAGCTTGCTCTCGTCGACACCGGAGACGATCACCACAGGTTCGACGCCTGCGCTGCGCAGCGTCTGTAGCCGGGCAGGGGACTTGGAGGCAAGGACCAGCGTGGTCATGGCTCAACCCTAGGGGTAGTGGTCCTTTACCCCGGAGTCCGTCCCGACTAGGTTTCGCACATCCAACCCATCTCAATGAGGAGAAATCCGAAGTGACGGATTACCCGCCGCCCCCGCCCCAGCAGCCGTACGGTGCTGGCCCCGTGGGCGAAGTTTCGCTGAGCCAGCCGCTCCGCGGTGCGTCGCCCCGCGACGCCATCGTGCGCTTCTTCAAGAAGTACGCCTCCTTCGAGGGCCGCGCCAGCCGGTCCGAGTTCTGGTGGCCCTGGGGCGCTGCTGTGGTCGTCAACATGGCGATCAACCTGCTCCTCGGCGCCGACTCGACCGCCGGTTCCATCATCGGCGGCATCTTCGCGCTCGCCATCCTGGTCCCGTCCCTCTCGGTCGGTGCCCGACGCCTGCACGACACCGGCCGCTCCGGCTGGTGGCAGTTGCTCTGGCTCCTGCCGTGCATCGGCTGGATCGTGCTGATCGTCTTCTGGGCCCTCCCGGAGAAGGCCGAGGGCGACAAGTACAACGTCGCCTGACCGGCGGCTAACCACGAACGGCGATCAGTCTCTAGACTGATCGCCGCTCGGCCGAAGTGGTGGAATTGGCAGACACGCAGCACTTAGGATGCTGTGCTCCAGGGCGTGCGGGTTCAAGTCCCGCCTTCGGCACACAGAGTCCGGGTCCGACCCGGGGCGTCCCAGGGTCGATCCCCATGGACATTGGTCACCGGACCCTCAAGGATGGAAGAACACCACCCCATCCAGGAGAGGGATGAAGTCATGTCGTTCAAGGACAACGCGTCCAACTGGCGCGATGGCGTCCAGAAGGGCGTCGAGGGCGCCAAGCCCGCTGTTGCGGACGCCAAGGTGAAGTCAGCACCTCACCTTGTCACCGGCGGCGAGAAGACCGTCGAGAAGGCCGGCGAGTTCAAGGCTCAGATCGAGGCCAAGAGGGCTGCGATGGCGTCCGCACCCGACGCGGACACGCCCCGCAACCAGGCCCTGTCGGGTCTGCTCCAGGTCGGCGCGGCCGCCACCGACGTCGCCGCCCAGGCGGGCGAGTGGCTGATGGAGACCGGTGCCAAGTGGAGCGCCGGCGCCGGCCCCGTGGTCGTCGAGCCGCCGAAGGAGATCCCGGGGGAGGACGTACCTCCTCCGCCTGACTTCAAGAAGCCCGACGACCAGCAGTAGAGCTACGAGGCGAGGCCGAGGTCGCGGCGGAGCTTGGCGACGTGACCGGTCGCCTTGACGTTGTACTGCGCGACCTCGATCTTGCCCTCCTCGTCGACCACGAACGTCGAGCGGATCACGCCCTCGACGACCTTGCCGTAGAGCTTCTTCTCGCCGTAGGCGTCGTACGCCTTGTGGACCGAGAGGTCCTCGTCGGAGGCCAGGGTGATGGTGAGCCCGTCACGCTCGCGGAACTTCGCGAGCTTGGCGGGCTTGTCCTTGGATACACCGACGACCTCGTAGCCGGCGGCCTTCAGTGAGTCGATCGAGTCGGTGAAGTCGCAGGCCTGCTTGGTGCAGCCGGGGGTCATCGCGGCGGGGTAGAAGTAGACGATCACCTTGCGGCCGCGGAGGCTGCTGAGCGAGACCTCCGCGCCGGTGTCGTCGGGAAGAGTGAAGTCGGGGGCCACATCGCCCGGCTCGAGACGCGTCATGGAGCCAACCTAGCGAACATTCCCAGGCGAACCGCAGCGGTGGAGCACGCAGTGGACGTACGCCGGTTGCTAAGGTCTGCGCATGTCCAAGGACCAGACTTCCTCGCTCGAGTCCGAGATCGAAGAGATCCGTGAGCGGCTCGCAGGCACCATCGACGAGCTGATCTACCGGGGCAGCCCGAAGACGATCGTTCAGCGCCAGGTGGCGGCCATCAAGGCGGTCTACGTCGACCCGGTCTCCGGTGAGCCGAAGATGGGCAACATCGCGAAGACCGTCAGCGGGGTGGTGGGCACCGTCGTGCTCATGGCCACGCTGCGTAAGATCACCAAGGCCAACTGACCACTCCCCACCGGCAAGGCAACACGGACGTGACCGACAAGACCCCCATCAAGATGCTCCACGACCGGGTGCTGGTCGAGGTCGCGTCCGACGCCGGTGAGCGTCGCTCCTCGGGCGGCATCGTCATCCCGGCGACGGCCGCCATGGGCGCTGCCCGGCGGCTCACCTGGTCACGGGTGGTCGCCGTCGGTCCGCACGCACGGGCCGTCGAGATCGGTGACCGGGTGCTCTTCGACGCCGATGACAAGCCGGAGGTCGAGGTCGCCGGAGAGGTGTACGTCCTGATGCGGGAGCGCGACGTGCACGCGGTCGCGGCTGAGCGGATCGCTGACGAGTCGACCGGCTTGTACCTGTAACCCTGCCGAGTCGGCGGATCTGACCCCGTGTCTCGCGAAGCGAAGCGAGCGAGAGGGGTCGGATGCGCCGACTCGGCATTATCTTTTCGGTAGTGCGTTAAAGCGATGCGCCATCACGACGATGTTGCTGTCGTAGCTCGAGCCGTTCCAGTCGGTGCAGGTGATGATCACCAGCCGGCCGTCGCCGTGGTCCTGCCCGAAGAGGCGCTGGGCCTGCTCGGCCAGCTCCTTGCGGCTGAGCACCTCGACGGAGTCGACCTGGTGCTGGAAGGTCCCGTCCTTGGTGACGATGTCGACCTCCTGCCCCTCCTCGATGTGGTCGAGCTTGTTGAGGCTGCCGCCACCGGTGTGCATGGTGTGGCCGGTGACGACCGTCTGACCCTGCGCTGAGCCTGGCTTGGCGCTGCCGACCCACCAGCCGATCTCGCGCGGGTTGCGCGGCGGGTCGAGCACCTCGCCCTTGAGGCGGATCGGGACGACCCTCGCCTTCGTGTTCAGGCCGGGCAGCTCGAGGCGCTGCGGGGCGCCGGGCGGCACCTCCACCGTGGCGCTGCCGCTGGGCCACAAGAGCCCGGCCAGCACCATCGCGACAGCGAGCACGACCAGCGCGGTCCAGAGGCCACCCGCCGCCGCGGCGAGCCGCGGCGGCGAGTCAACAGAGGTGTCAGCCACGCCGCAACATGCGGACGTACGTCGCCACACCGGCGCCCGCGGCCGCAAGGAGCAGCAGGGTGACCAGAGCGATGCGTCCGGCGCTACCGTCGTCGTAGCTCTCCACACCGGCCGTCACGACGGTCGGGACCGAAGCCGGCGGGTTGGCCGCCTTCGGCGGGTTGTTGACGACCGTCTTCGTGACCGGGCTGTTCGGGCCACAGTGGCTGGTGCCGATGGTCAGGTGCGCCAGGCTGCTGCCGACGAACGCCTCGGCGGCCGGGAGGATCTTGGCGTCGAGCGCGGTCACCGTGATCGCGCCGGGGGACTTGTCCTGGGCATTGAGAGTGATGTCGAGGACGTTGTCCTCCAGCGGCGCGAGCTGCTCCTCGATCGAGGTCAGCAGTGTGTTGAGCACCTGCTTCTGCAGTTCGACGACGACGGGATCGATCGGCTGGAGCGCACCACCGAGACCGTTGGTCAGCTGGGTCCGCAGACCCTTGATAACGACATCGACCACGCCGGAGAGATCGGTGACGACCTTCTGGTTCACCGCGGGGTCGACGGGCAGGTCGACGAGGGTCTCCCGCTTGCCGCCGGGCAGGACCACGTAGGCGGACGAGTTGGCGATCGTGCTGTCGCCACGTGCGGTGTCGTCGTTGGCGGTGCAGTGGCTCTGCACGGCGCCGAGGTCCACGTAGATGCCGGCACCGTCCAACCCGTCGACCGCGGGGGCGAGGAGCTGGTCGAGCGCGCTGACGATCTGGCTCTGGAACGGCTTCAGGGCCTCCTGGACCTTGGCATCCATACCCTGGAACAGGTCGGACTGGATCACCTGCAGGTCGCCGAAGTCGAGGCTGGCTGCGTCGAGCTTGATGTTGTCGCCGCCGCTGAGGCAGTCGCCGGACCCGGCCGCGACCAGCGTCGCACCGTCGCCGGCGATGCCGGCGCAGGCGGCCGAGGTGGCGTTGCGCTTGGCGACCGCGTCCTGGGCCAGCGTGCCGACGTGGATGGCGTCCTGGCCACCGAGCGCGGTGACGATCGGCTCGTTGGTGCCCTTGGCCGACTCGCTGGAGCCGTCGTTGGTGACGGCATAGGTGCCCGAGTCGGTCGCTCCGGTGCCGGCCAGCTCGAGGCTCAGCGCGGTTGCGGACGCCTGCGACACCGTGGCGGCGCTCGCAGGTGCGGCTGACAAGGCAACCATGGCGGCTGCAGCCGCCACCGCGGCCCCCCGCGCGATGAGTGTTGTGCGCACGTGAATATCCCTCCCTTTGACGTTCGTCACACTCAACGGAGGAGGAGCCTCGTACGTTACGGGCTGGGGTATCGCTTCTGACCTGCGGAATCCGGGTGTCGCGTCAGCTGTCGCAGACCGTGCCGTCCTTGTCGCCGTCGCGGTACCAGGCGTACTCGGCGTCGCGGCCCTTCCGGTAGGGCCCGTAGCCCTCCGCGGTCGCCTTGGCGCAGGTGTCGAAGCGGGGATCCTCACCCGAGTCCGGGGCGGGGTCGCTCGGGGCAGGGTCGCTCTGGGCCGGGTCGCTCTGGGCCGGCCCGGCCAGGCGCACGGTGATCTCGGGGTTGTCGCAGCCGGCGGCGATGTCCTCGATCGCGGCCTTCTCCGCACGGTCGACGAAGAGGCTCCAGCGGATCTTCACGGCGACCCAGTCGGCGACGTACGTGCAGTGGTAGCTCGTGGCGTCGGGCATCCAGTCGGCCGGGTCCTGGTCGCCCTTGCTGCGGTTGGTCGCGGCGGTGACGGCGATGAGGGCGCGCGGGTCACCGAGGTCGTTCGCGTACGCCTCCCGCTGCTCGTCCGTCCACGCGTTGGCGCCGGACTCCCAGCCCTCCTTGAGCGCGACCATGTGGTCGATGTCGAGGCCGCCGGGGCGCTTGACGGTGACCCCGTCGTACGTGGAGAGCCATACGCCCCTGGAGACGTCGCACCTGCCGCGGGCCTTCTTCTTCGACTCCTCGAGGAGCACCTCGGTGCGGGCGTCCTGGCAGTCGCCGTCGGCGTCGACCCAGTGATTGAACTTCTCCCTCTCGTAGCCAGAGGCGACCTCCTTGGCGACGGGGAGCTTCGCGATGGCCTCGGTCAGCGGAAGGCTGACCTCCTCGCCGCTGTCGGCGCCGTATCCGGCTTGGACGGCGGTGTCCGGCTGGGAGACCTCGGCGCAGCCGGAGCAGAGGAGTACGACGGCGAGCAGGGTCGCCAGCGGGCGCAGCATGGGGTGACTCCAGAGATATGGGGGAAGAGCTCTGGGGAGCATCGGGGGGCGGCCCAACCCTGTCGGATCCCACGGCGGGCGGCACGCAGGCGCGCCGCCCAGAACCTGCACCCTTTCCAGCAAAACGAGCGCGTCCCGGGCCGAGGCTGGAGCCTTGGCCCGGGACGCGGGTGTCGCAGGTTCTACGACGGTCCTACCGGGGAGTCCTGATCAGCGGATCAGGCGTGCGACCGGCGCAGCAGGAACCACCGGGTGGCGGCAGCAGCGGCGACGAGCAGCACGAGCGCGCCTGCGGCGAACCCGCCCTTGGCGGCCGGGGACGAGAGCAGGTTGAGCTCGGCGTTGGCCGGGGCGTTGTCGGGCTTGGCCTGGACGCTCGTGTCCGGGTCGGACTTGTCGCCGGAGACGACGACGTCGACGTTCTTCTTGTCACCGCTGGCCGCAGCCTTCTCCTCGGCGGCGGTGAGGCCGTTGGTGCCGCAGGTGCTGGTGCCGATGGCGACCTTGGCAGCGGTCGGGGCGCCGACCTTCTTCACGGCGTCGAGGACGTTGATGTCCAGAGCGGACACCTCGAGCGACTTGGCGGTCTTGTCCTGCTTGTTCAGGGTGAGCTTGACCAGGTCGGTCTCGAGGCCCTTGAGCAGCACGGCGAGCTGCTCCTTGATGTGCTCGATCAGGTCGACGCGGATCGAGACGTCCAGGCCGGCGAGCCCGTCCCTGGTCTTCAGGCCCGACTGGAGCAGCGTGTCGACGCGGCCGAGGACGGCGTCGGTCACCGGGGAGAGGTCGGGAACGACCGTGGTGTTCTTCTTCGGGTTCGCCGGAAGGTCGGCGACCTTGATGTCGCCCTTGCCGGGGACGTTGACGGTGACGGCGGCGTTCTTGAGCTGGGTCTTGCCCTTGAACGTGGAGCCCTGCGCCATGCAGGTGCTCTCCGCGGCGTCGAGGTCGACACCGACCGAAAGGCCGCCGACCTTGGCGAGCACGCCGGAGACGACGGTCTGGACCAGGTCGTTGACCGGGCCGAGCTTGACGTGGACGTCCTTGCTCTCGTCGTTGAGCAGGTAGTCGGTGGTGGCACCCAGCTTCTGGAGGTCGAGCTCGGCGAGGTTCACCGTGACGGCCTCGCCCGGCTTCACGCAGCTGGAGCCGTCGCCGATGGCGACGAGGGTCGCGCCCTTGCCGGCCAGGGCCGAGCAGGCGCCGGAGTAGACGGTGCCGTTCTGGAGGGCGGCGGCCGCGTCCTGGGCGAAGACGCCGACCGAGAGCAGCTGCTGCTCGCCCGCGAGGAGCGGAAGAGCGGGCTTGTTGGTGCCCGAGTTGACGGTCTTCTTGCCGTTGTACGTGGCGGTGTAGCGACCGGTGTCGACCTTGACCTTGTCAGACACGTTGACGGTCAGAGCGACCGACGAGGCCTTGGCCTGGGGCTTCTCCGCCGCAGTCGCCGGGGCCGCGGTCACGGAAAGACCGATCATCGCGGTCGCCGCAGCAAGGGCGGCTCCGCGGACCGAGAGTGGGGAGCGCAAGTGACTTCTCCAATGGTGTTGATAACTGTCGATGACAGGGCACGACGAGTAGAAGTCAGCCTCTGCAGCCCCCCGGTTGCTGTGACTCGCCGTGACGAAGCGGGGAGTTTAGCCACGTCGGATCGCGGGTGCATAGGCGTACGAGACGGCCCGGATGGCCGTGAAATCGGCCGTAACTTCCCCGGCAACACGTCGTCTTCGAGCACCTGGTCGGACCCCTTGTTGATCTTCCTCATGATCGCTACCCGAACGTCTGAGACGCCTGGGCAAGTTGTGGTCGTCACGTTGTGCTCTCCGGTTCGGGAACAATGCACTGTAGGCATCTCCACAACCCGATCTGGCGCCAGTTTGTTAGGGTTACCTAACCAAAACCTTGCCGACTTTCTGACAGTGTGTCAGGATCTTTGCCGGACCGCCGATCGCTGCCGCCCGACCCTGACTGGAGGACACATGTCCGCCCTGCTCGCCGACGAGATGCACGACGCTCCACTCTCCGCGCTGATGCGCGAGGGCTCTCGGATCCAGCACACGGCCGCCGAGAGCTCCTCCTTCATGGAGGAGCTGCTGGCCGGCCGGGTCAACGAGCAGGGGTACGCCGACTATCTGCTGCGCCTGCGCAAGGTCTACGTCGCGCTCGAGACGGTCGGCCGCGACCTGGCCGCCACGGACGCCGTCGCCGAAGCCGTCCATGACGTCGCCCTGGAGCGCCTAGCCTCGATCGATGCCGACCTGGCCGTGTGGGCGCCCGGTGTCGACGGTGACGCCGTGGAGTCGGCGGCCGTCGATGCGTACGTCGCTCGGATCGAGGCCACTCGCGCCTGGGGCGGTCTCTACGCCGCCCACCACTACACGCGCTACCTCGGTGATCTCTCCGGTGGCCAGGCGATCGGCCGGCTGCTCGACCGGTTCTTCGAGCTCGACGGCGAGGGGGTGGCGTTCTACGAGTTCGCCGAGATCCCCAAGCCGAAGCCCTACAAGGACGGCTACCGCGCCCGCCTCGATGCGCTGCCCCTCGGCCCCGCGGAGAAGATCCGCATCGTCGAGGAGGTCCAGGTCGCCTTCGGTCTCAACCAGGCCCTCTTCGAGGAGCTCGGCGCTCGCCTCGACACTTATCGCAGGTGAACTAGGGTTCGCTCTCGTGCCCCGTATCGCCGCCGAGAACGTCCCCGAGCACCGCAGACTGGTGCGCGAACGGATCTTCGCGGCGTTCGCGGAGCTGATGGCCGAGGGCAGCTACGACGCCGTCAGCATGTCGAAGCTGGCACAGCGCGCGGAGATCGGACGCACCGCGATCTACCACCACTTCAAGGACCGCGACGCGGTGATGGTCGCGTTCGCGACCCACGAGACCTCGGAGTACGTCGCGTCCCTCCAGGCTCAGCTCGCCGCGAGCGATCAGCCTGCCGAACGGCTGCGGATCTACGTACGCAACCACCTCACCCTCGGCGAGAAGTTCCACATGGGCTTCGGCCCCCAGGTCTACGGCGGGCTCCCCGAGGAGGCTCGCCAGGAGATCCGTGAGCACGTCGTCGCCGTCGAGCAGGTCCTCGCCGAGATCCTCGAGCAGGGTGCCGAGGAGGGCGTCTTCGCCGTCTCCGACATCGACGCCACCCTCGCCCTCGTCCACGCCGTCCTGGGCACCCGCAACCTTCCGGCTGAGCGGATCGAGGAGTTCGTCCTCCGCGCCGTCGGCGCCCTGTGAGTCGCGCGCGCAGGTAGGTCGGCTAGCCCTGCGGCAGGCCGACGCTGTTCCTCTGGAAGTCGATCAGCCGTTCGTTCTCGTAGGTGATGCGGTCTTCAGTGCCCTCGAGCTCGCGGAACATCGCCTTCAGGGTGCGGATCCCGTCGGGCGACTGGCGCACGATGAGCTCTGCCAGCTCGAGAGCGACCGCCTCGGCTTGGTTGGCAGGGGCCGTACGCAGGGCCAGGCCCGTCGCGACGGCCTCGTCCGCCCCGACCGGGCGCCCGGTGTAGATCAGCTCCTTCGCGCGGGAGAGGCCGACGAGCTGGGTCAGGCGGGCCGGGCCGACCGGAACGCCCAGCCGGGCGCCGGCCCAGGCGAGCTTCAGGTTGTCCCCGGCCACGCGCAGGTCGCAGCCGGCGATGATCTCGGCGCCGGCGCCCACGCAGTTGCCGACGCAGACGGCGATCGTCGGCACGGGCACCTGCTCGACGAGCCGGTAGAGCTCCGCGAATGCCTCCATCCGGGCGACTCCGCCTGCCGCGTCCAGGGATTCGGTGACGTCCGCGCCTGCACAGAAGGCGTCGGCGGATGTCGTCGAGAGCACCACTGCGCGAACCTCGCCGTCATCGGAGAGTTCTCTCAAGGCGTCGTTGAACAGGCGGAGCGTCGGGGTGTCGAGGGCGTTTCTCTTCTCGGGACGGTTGAGCCGGAGGATCTCGACGTCTCCGCGCCGCTCCCGCACGAGGCTGGTCATGGCCTGTCCACGAAGATGTCGTACTCCAGGTCGCCGGTCCCGCCGTACTTTGAGAAGTCCGTGACTCCAGCGTCCCGGAGCACGTCGACGTCGAGGAACGAGTTGCCGGTGCACTCGCGCGAGGGACGCCCCAGGATCTCCACCGCGGCGTCGGCGACGATCTCGGGCGTACGCGACCTCTCCACCGCTGCGTCTCCGCCGAGGAGGTTCTGCACCGCGGCCGTGGCGATGAGGGTCTCGGGCCACAGGCAGTTGGCGGCGATGCCGTGCTCGGCGTACTCCGCCGCCCAGCTGAGCGTCAGCAGACTCATGCCATACTTCGCCAGGGTGTACGCCGGGTGTGCGCCGAGCCACTGCGGCGCGAGGTTGATCGGCGGCGAGAGCGACAGGATGTGCGGGTTGGCCGATGCGCGCAGGTGGGGAAGCGACTTGCTGGTGAGCAGGTACGTCCCGCGCAGCTGGATCTGCGTCATCAGGTCGAAGCGCTTCATCGGCAGGTCCTCGGTGCCGTCGAGCGCGATCGCGGAGGCGTTGTTGAGCACGATGTCGATGCCGCCGAACCGCTCGACGGTCTGTGCGACGGCGTTCTCCACCGAGGCCTCGTCACGGACGTCGCCGACCACTGCCAGCGCCTGCCCGCCCGCTTCCTCGATCTCCGCAGCGGCCGTGTGAACGGTGCCGGGGAGGCGTGGGTCGGGTGTGTCCGTCTTCGCCAGCAGCGTGACGTTGGCTCCCAGCCTGGCTGCGGCGATGCCCACGGCCAGGCCGATGCCGCGGCTGCCGCCCGACATGATGATGGTGCGTCCAGAAAGGCTCATGCCCGGGGACGTTACAGATCCTCTGCGGCTGTGGCAATGATGTAAATAACACATCGTCTGCGGATGCGGGATTCATGTAAGATCCGCAGCGATGTCACCGACCCATGCCGATGCGAACGCCCTTCGCCCTGTGTCCGCCCGTTCGGCGCTCCTGGGTCTGCTCATGAGCGCCGAGGTGCCGACGTTGTCCGCCCGCGAGCTCGTCGCAGGAGGCCGTCTGGTCGGCTTCTCGGAGACGACGGTCCGGGTCGCGCTCTCCCGCATGGTCGCCGCCGACGACCTGGTCCGAACTGCGGAGGGGCGGTACCGGCTCTCCGAGAGGCTGAGCCACCGCCAGCGCCGGCAGGAGGCGGCGATCCATGTGCAGACCGGCGCCTGGGACGGTGACTGGGACATGGTCGTGGTGACCGCCACCGGCCGCTCCGCCGCCGACAGGGCGAGCCTCCGGGCGACGCTCACCGACCTCCGTCTGGCCGAGCTGCGTGAGGGCGTGTGGGTACGCCCCGCGAACCTCGACCTCGAGTGGTCCGATGAGCTCGCCGGTCTGTGCGAGCGGCTGACGATGCGGCCCACGACCGACCCCGCGGAGCTTGCCGGCCGGCTGTGGGACCTGGCCGGCTGGGCCGACCGCGCGCGCGAGCTGCTGGCGGCCACCGACACCGACGACCCGGTGCTGCGGTTCACCGCCTGCGCCACCTCCGTACGCCACCTGCTCGCGGATCCCGTCCTGCCCGACGAGCTGCTACCCGCGGACTGGCCGGGTGCCGCGCTGCGCAAGGCGCACCTCGACTACAAGGACTGGCTGATCGACACTCGTCGAGCGCTCACCGAGCGCATCTCCTGAGCGTACGAGCGTGATCGGATGTCGCGGTGGCGCGGTAGCCAGCGGGATACGATCCACAGGTTGAAGTACGCCACGGATGGTCGTCCGCCGGCGAAACGTCAGGGATTGCGGGGGAGACGTGAACACTTCTGAGGCCTTGCTCGCTCATTCATCAGATGGCCGCACCTTCGTGTACGTCGGGCAGGAGACCTTTGCCGTCGTTCCGGGCGACATCGTGGTTCTGACCACCGAGGACAGCGAGGTGCTCGGTCAGGTTCTGGACTGCAACGACCCGGCCGTGCTGGATGACGGTGGGTCCGGCATCCTGCTCGGTCCGCTCGACGAGACCGGCGTACCACGTCCGGAGCGCCGTCAGCCGTTTCGCAACGCCCGGCTCTCCGCGCCCAGCGCACGGCACCTCGAGCGACTGCAGCAGGTCTCCGGGGCCACGCTGGAGGTCGGCACGTGGCGGTCCGCCGGACACGAGGTCCCCGGTCGGCTGAGGGCTGGCGCCTTCAACCGGCACACCTTTCTGTGCGGCCAGAGCGGCTCCGGCAAGACCTATGCGCTCGGGGCGATGCTGGAGCGGTTGATCTTGAACACCGAGCTCCGGGTCGTCGTGCTCGACCCGAACGCCGACTTCGTCAGCCTCGGCGAACCGCGTGCTGACGCGCCGACGGAAGTTGCCGATCGCCTGTCCGCGACGGCGGTGCGGGTTCTGGGTGCAGACACGACCGACTACGAGCCGCTCAGGCTGCGTTTCTCCACGATGTCGCGCCGAGCCCAGGCGGCGTTGCTCGAGCTCGATCCGATGCGCGATCGCGAGGAGTACAACCTCTTGATCCACCGCATGGACGAGATGGCCTCGTCCGACCTGCAGCAGGTGATCCGCAAGCTCTTGGTGGGTGCCCCGGACGAGCGCGCACTCGGTCAGCGGATCGAGAACCTGGGCCTCGACCGCTGGGAGGTCTGGGCCGGCGAGCTGCGGTCCGCTGCCGAGATCGTGTCGTCGGGGAGCCGAGCGACGGTGCTCGACCTGAGTGGTTTCGAGGATCCGCACGAGCCGATGGCGGTCAGCCTCGACCTCGTCGAGCGCTTGTGGGCGGAACGCACCAGCCGGGTTCCCACCTTGATCGTGATCGACGAGGCCCACAACCTGTGCCCGGTGGACGCTTCAGGCGCGTTGCAACAGGCGCTGGTGGACCGCATCGTGCAGATCGCGGCCGAGGGTCGGAAGTACGGGCTGTGGCTGGTGCTCTCGACCCAGCGACCCGACAAGATTCATCAGCAGGTCGTATCGCAGTGCGACAACCTCGTGCTCATGCGGATGAACTCGCCCGGTGACGTCGCCGCCGTTGCTCACCTCTTCGGCTTCGCGCCCTCGGCCATGCTGCGTACCGCGCCGTTCTTCCAGCAGGGCGAGGCGCTCTTCGCCGGACGCTTCGTGGCAACGCCGTCGTTCTTCCGGATGGGTGCGCGATTCACGAAGGAGGGAGGCACGGACGTGGCGGTTCCCGTCGCCGCTCCGTGACTCACCTGATCGGTTCGCCGACCAGCTGCCAGCCCGCCGCAGACGTACGCCGCTGCCAGAAGTCCCGGTAGCGGCCTCCGGCCGCGAGCAGGTCGGCGTGACTGCCGCGCTCGGCGATCCGGCCGCCGTCGAGGACGAGGATCTGGTCGGCCGCCGTCACCGTCTGGAGCCGGTGGGCGATGACGATGACGGTGCGGTCGGCCGCCAGGGCGGTCAGCGCCTCCTGCACCGCCGCCTCGTTCTCGGCGTCGAGAGCCGCGGTGGCCTCGTCGAGGAGGACCACGGAGGCGTCCTTGAGGAGCGCCCGGCAGATCGCGACCCGCTGGCGCTCGCCGCCGGACAACGTGGAGCCGGCCTCACCGACGCGGGTGTCCCAGCCGTGCGGAAGGCGGGCGACGATGTCGTCGACGCGGGCCAGCCGCGCGGCCTCGTCCAGTCTGGCCGGGTCGGCGTCAGGGGCGGCGAGCAGGACGTTGTCCCGCAGGGTGCCCTCGAAGAGGTAGACGTCCTGGAAGACGATGGACACCTCGGCCATCAGCGCCTCGGTCCCCAGATCGCGTACGTCGACACCACCGACCCGCACCGACCCGGAGGTGACGTCGTGGAACCGGGCGGCCAGCCGGAGCAGGGTCGACTTCCCGGATCCGGAGGGCCCGACGATCGCGGTGAGCGAGCGGGCCGGGGCGGTGAAGGACACCCCGTCCAGCACCGGGGTGGAGCCGTCGTAGGAGAAGGAGACGTCGGTCATCTCCACGGCGCCGTCACGCGGGGTGCCGGGGACGGACGGCTCGGGGAGCGGGGCGGTCTCGAGCAGGTCCAGGATCCGGCGCAGGGACCCCTGGGCGATCCGCAGCGCGCTGGAGAGCTCGCCGAGGTCGACCATCGACTCCACGAACCGCACGCTGAGCACCAGCAGACCGATCGCGGTCGCGGCGGCGAGGGTGCCGCCGAGGACGAGCTGGACCGAGAGGGCGACCACCACGGTGAGCAGCGCCTGGACGGCGAGGAGCTGTAGTCCGCGACCACCGAAGCCGGTCACCAGCATCCGCTGGCTGGCCGCCCGCTGGGCGGCGAAGGCATCCTCGACCAGCTCGTTGCCATGGACGGTGCGGCCGAAGACCCGCAAGGCCTGCTGGTTGAGCGCGAACTCCACCACCCGCGCCGAGCCGTTGGCCATCGCGGCGTCGTAGCCGGCCTCGGAACGCCCGATGATCACGCTCAGCAGGCGGGTCGCGGCGAAGACCAGGACCACGCCGGCCAGCAGCGCCACCCCGAGCCGCCACTCCATGACCAGCAGTGCGGCGACCACGGTGACCGGGCTGATCACGGCCGAGGTCATCGGCCGGAGCAGGTGGCCGGGGATCGAGGAGATGTCGGCCGCGCCCTTGGACGCCATCCGGCCGACCATCCCGGTGCGGTCGGCGTCGTACCACCCCAGCGGCAGCCGGGCGACGTGCTCCCCGAGCCGGGCCAGGGTGCGGTCGAGGAGGTCGCAGGCCAGGTCGTAGCCGGCCAGGTCGGCGAGGGCGAGCAGGACGTGGTGGGCGACCAGCAGCCCCAGGAGCACCGCCGCCCACACGGTCACCCCGTCCCAGTCCTGAGCGAAGAGCGCGACCAGCAGCGGCACCAGTGCGGCGAAGGCGAGCCCCTGGAGGATCCCGGTGGCGACGAAGGTGGCGACCACTCGCAGCAGCCGGCGGCGGCCGTCGTGGTCGAGGAGGGTGCTGAGCATGCGTACGACGGAGATCATCGGGCCACCTCGGTGGTCTGGGTGTGGACGGGTTCCAGGTGGGCACGCTGGTCGGCCTGCCACAGCCGCGCGTAGAGGCCGTCGGCGGCGAGCAGCTCGGCATGGGTGCCGGACTCGGCGACCAGGCCGGAGTCGAGGACGACGATCCGGTCGGCGCCGGTGATCGTGGAGAGCCGGTGGGCGATGACGAGCAGGGTACGCCCGGAGACCAGCCGGGAGAGCGCCTGCTGCACCTGCGCCTCGGACTCCGGGTCGGCCGCCGCGGTGGCCTCGTCGAGGACCAGAACCGGGGTGTCGGCCAGGATCGCCCGGGCGATCGCGACCCGCTGCCGCTCGCCTCCCGACAGCAGCGCGTCTTCGCCGACCACCGAGTCCAGTCCGCGCGGCAGGGCGTCGAGACGGTCCAGGATCTGCGCCGCGGACGCGGCATGACGTACGTCCTGGTCGGAGGCGTCGGGGCGGGCCAGCCGGATGTTGTCGCGGACGCTGGTACGCAGCAGTGAGGTTTCCTGGAAGACGAACGAGACCCGCTCGTAGAGCTGCTCGCTGGTCAGGGTGCGCAGGTCGCAGCCGCCGAGGGTGATCGACCCGAGAGTGGGGTCCGCGAAGCGGGGGAGGAGCCTCGCCAGGGTCGACTTGCCCGACCCCGACGGGCCGACGAGCGCGGTCACCGTGCCGGGTTCGAGGGTCAGCGAGATCCCGTCGAGCACGAGCCTGCCGCCCGGCGTGTAGGCGAAGCCGACCCCACGCAGCTCGACGCGGCCGCCCTCCGGGCTCGCGACGGTCGTCGGGGCTGCCAGCTCCGGGGTGTCCAACAGCTCCTGGATCCGCCGCGCGGCACCGGTCGCCTCGCGCAGCTCGCGACCGGCGTACCCGGCCACGGTCACCGGTGCTGTCATCGTCAGCCCCAGCACCAGGAACGGGACCAGGTCGATCGCGGCGAGGTCGCCGCCGCGCACCAGCAGCGAGCCGACGACGGCGACGAGCGCGAGGGCGAGCACCGGGGTCAGGGCGAGCTCCATCACCAGCATCCCGAGCGCGGAGTGCCGCATCCAGTCGCGGTTGAACCCGCCGAAGCGGCCCGCGACCTCGGTGAACCGGCGGTGCGTACGGCCCTCCCGGCCGAAGGTCTTGACCACCGTGATCCCGTTGACCAGCTCCACGGCGGCCGAGCCGAGCTCGGCCAGCCCGCGGTCGTACGTCTGGTAGAGCTCGCTCGCGCCGCGCATCGAGATCCGCAGGCCGATGATGCCGGCGACGAGCGGGACGCAGGTGACCAGCGCCATCGTGACATCGACCGAGAGCAAGTACGCCGCCACGGTGAGCGGGAGCGTGATGGCGGCGGTCAGCTCCATCGCCGAGTGCGCGACCAGGTGGTGCAGCGCGGCCACGTCGTCCTGGACCGCCTTCTTCACCTGCCCCGAGGAGCGCTCGGTGAACCAGGCCAACGGCACCCTCCCGAGGCGGGCGACCAGGCTGCGCCGAAGCAGCACCGAGAGGTCCAGGTCCGCGGCGTGGGAGAGCCAGGAGGCGGTCAGGATCGTCGCCAGCCGTACGCCGAGCGCGGCCAGGCTCACCTGGACGACCAGCCAGGCGCGGTCGGCGTCGACGCTGCCGCCGCTGGTGGCCGGTAACAGGATCCGGGCCAGTTCGACGATGCCGATCATCGGCACCAGCCCGGCGACCGTGGACACCACGGTCAGAGCAATACAGGCGAGAAGGCGGCCGCGTACGGGCCGGAGGATATCGCTCAGTGGCGAGGCCATCAGGGCATGTCCTTGTCCAGTGGAAAGGTCGAGGTCCGAGAAGCCTGATCAGGCTGGCCGACGGCCACCTCGGCGCTCCACGAACTCATCCGCGCCTAGAATCAGGAATCATTCTCATTTTGACATGATGGGTCGTCGGGAGGAAGTCGCCACGCCCAGGATCCGGAGTGGTCGAGATCGGGCAGAAGGCGGGCCCGGTCGGACGCATTGGCGGGCATGTAGATGGTTACCGTGCTGGGTGCCGACGGAGCCGTCTGGGTGACTTCGTCCGTGGCTTTCTCAGGGCTGTGAGGTTCAGGGCCGGTCGCAGGCAGTGACACCACGATGCGTGCCGCCGGTGCCGTGGCCTCGGGGCTGCTCCGGGGTCGCGGTCATATTTTCGAGCGGCGAATGATCCTGAACCGCATTCCTTACGCGTCGGGCGTCGAGAGCCTGAAATGCAAGAAACTCCCGACCGAAACCGCTGGTCAGGAGCCTTGTTTGGTACGCCATGTAGGACTTGAACCTACAACCCGCTGATAAATCCGAGCCACCGTGTACGGCGACATGTTGAGCGTGGGGAGTGGTCCTGCATGGTTCGGTTCTTTGTGGTTGGTGCGGGGTGTCGAGCGGCATTCCTTACGCGATTCCTTACGCCTCTGATGCCCTGGTCCCGGGCGGCTCCCGGCCTCATCCTCGGCCTGCTAGCTCTCAAGCGGGTTGGTAGCGAGTTGGCAGGAGTAAGCGCTAAGTCTTCCCGAGATTGGGCCCCATCGGCGGGGGTTCGGGGCTTGCCCCTGACGTTCGAATGCCTACGCCTGCTCGACTCGGCGAGGGCTGGAGAGCGTGCGCCGCCACGGCTGCCCCCGACCTCGTCCTCAGCCAAAGAACTGGGTCACGGAGGTGGTGGAAGGGAGATACCGAACTTGTCGAGTGCGTCGAGTCCCAAGTAGAGGATGAGGAAGATGACGCCGGCAACGAGCCACACCATTCGAGCGCGGTCCATGGCCTCGACCTCGTGCCAGAGGTGCCAGATGAGCCAGCCGACCAAGACGAGCCCGACGAGGGCGGCGATGGGGAGGGCGATTGGGAGGAAGCTGGCGATCTGGTCGACGGCGGTTGCCACGGGCGGCAGGGTATCGGCATGAGGGCTGGTCGCGGTTGAGGGTTTCGAGATGCTGCGCCTCGAGCTGAGTTGAGCGCTTGGTCTACGGATTGGGTGCTCTTCTTCATTTGCGCGCCACGTAGGGGGACCGGCCGCCGGGCCGCACGCCCCCGGGGGCTGCCTTGAGTCCGTAGAGAAAGTTCTCACGGTGTACGCCGACGCGGTCAACTGATCTGCGACAGCGGCACAGCGTGTCTAGTGACGGTCGTCTGACTCTGGATCGTGCCAGAGGTGTCCGACAGGCTTCGGGATCCCGGCCGCCTGGTTCGCCTGGGAGTCGTGGCGGTAGTCGTACTCCCACGGCATCAGCCGACCGATGCGGCTCGCGACTGTCTGGAAGTCGGGACCGGGGCTGTAGGAAGCCACGACTCGCCGCACGGCCGCCTCGAGCTCGTCTGGTGACCATGACCGCATGAGCCAGAGTCCCGTGATGGGCATGATGTTTCCGCCGGGGAGCACCTCGTCTTCGTCCCAATGGTCGAGGTCGTACAGCTGGGCAAGGCGGTTCGGGGAACAGACGAAGAAGTCGAAGGAGTCGGTGAGGTCGTCGCCGGCCTCTCCGATCAACGCCTGCGCCCTCATGGCGAAGTCGTCCGACCCAAGCGGCGGCTTCGGTTCCGAGTACAACGGGTAGTAGTAGATCTCCTGCACCTCGAGGACGACACCTGCAGCCATAGCCCCAAGTCTTCCGCAAGGGGCTCCGCGATGCCTCGGTCCCGGGTACTTGTGACGCAGGACAAGGACCCGGGCCGTGGGGCGGTCAACGCCGGGGACGTGCGCTCTGGAGGCGGTCAACCCTGACTGACTCGACCTCTGAGAGCCCCTGAAAACGGCCAGATTGACGAGGAAAGGAGACGGGCTCGTGAACCGCATTCCTTACGCAATTCCTTACGCGCCGGTCCCCAAGGCACCGAGATGCAAGAAACTCCCGACCGTTTGTGCGGGTCAGGAGCCTTGTTTGGTACGCCATGTAGGACTTGAACCTACAACCCGCTGAGAGCAAACCGCTCAGCGAGAGGTGCCCAAACTCCCGCCCGCATCGCTGTGAACGTCGTCTGGTACCTATCAGTCCTTGTGGTCATTTGTGTGCCCGATTGTGTGCCCGCCGGGGCCTGCGGCCCGCCGCTGCGGCGCCGGGTTCCCGCTCTCTCTGTCGCCTCGTCGCGGCCGCCATGGCCAAGGGATCAGGCCAAGCAGGTTCTTCGGAAGGGCTGACTGACCACCCTCCTTGAGGTACGCCGCGTAAACGAACAGGTACCTCAGCAGCATGCCGACGCCGAGGGCGACGCCGAGCACCACAAGAGCCCGGGACCACGTTGGCAGGCCCGTTAAGGGAATCGCCATCACAGCAACCGGGAGTCCCATGCCGAGAACTGCGAGCAGGCTAAGGACTTGGAGTGCGAGGTTGAATCCTTCCGGCTGCTTCGTCGCGTCGTAGGTCTCCTGAACAAGTTCCCGCTCGTGGCTGAGGGCTCGTACCTCGGCGTCCGCTTCATTTCTCCGTGCGAGCAGTCTCTCTTTGCGCGTCCTGTCGTAGGTGCTAGGGAACCGATACTGGGGTATCTGAACCTGTGCGGCAGCGGAGATCTGCCGCAGGATCCGCTGGCGCGATTGACGCCCGTGTGCAGGAAGAGCTGCTCGCACAGCCTCCTCGTGGGCGGCCTCGGTCTTCTCCGCGCAGATTCGGTCATAGACCCATTCCCAGGCGCCCTTGTGGCCCACCTCGATCTCGTGCTTGCGTCGAAACTTCGACCAGCTGTCGTGTTGCGTTGCCTGCGGGACGAGGCCAAACATGCTTGTGCTAGCTCGCCTGATCTCGTGTTGCAGCGCCGTGAGCCGCTCGCCGAGAACGTCTTGGTTGAGCTTGCTGCCGTCGTGGTCCAGGGCGTCCAAAACGTCCTGGACGGTCGCCTCGGTGCTGTGGCGGAGAATCTCCTCGTAGGCTCGCTCATCTTCAAGAAGGTCGTCGACCAGGTGAACGTCCAAGTCCCGGATAGCCTGAATGCGGTCTTCCTTGCTCGCTGTGAGTCTTCGGTCTATGTCATCCAGCCGGCGCTGGGCTCCCTGCTGCTCGGCGTGGAGAGTGACGTACCTCGACACCAAGAGTCCGCCGACGATGGCAATCAAGGCCGCTGAGGCCTGGGCAAGCGCCGTCATGAGCGCGTTGACATCGACCGCCGCCTGATCGGGAAGCACGCGGAGACACTACGCCCGTTGCTGGGAGGACGAACTCTCGTCCCCAAGAGTTGGCACTTCACGTGTGCGACCGTCGGAGGTTCGGTAGCCCAAGGCGTAGCTCGGGCACCGGTCGATGGTCACAACGAGTTCGTCGGCGGTTGCGTTGAATGCCTCGATCCATGGGCGCTGCTTGGGTTTGAACACCAGGGGGAGGCCGCGTACACACTCGGTAGCGTGTTCGCAGCGTCCCTGTTCCCAGGTGACCACCACGCCGAGGCCGGCGTACTCCCGGATCGCGTTGTTCGCGGTGGACGTGGCGTCGTCGTCGATGGCCATAACGTCTCCGTCTCTCGATTGGTCTGCTGCTAGATCTCGATGAAGTTCCGGGCGGGGAGAACCCCTCCGGGGAACTCGTGGAGCGCGCCGCCGGTGGCGAGCGGGCCGAGGTTGATACCGATGAACCCGGTCTTGGCGATCAGGTCGAGGAGCGTCTGCTTGGCGGAGGTGTCGTCGCCGGAGACGAACAGCAGGCGCCGGCCGCCGGCAACGGTGGGTCCGGTGTCGTATGCGGTGGGTTGGAGGTGGTTGAACGCTTTGACGACTGCGGCGCCGGGTGCGTGGGAGGAGACGACCTCGCTGGAGGTCTTTCCGCCCAAGTCGGCCTTGCGGAAGGTGGGTGCCTCGAGTGGGTTGGTGGTGTCGACCAGGATCTTGCCTGCCCAGTCGGTGCCGTTCGCGAGGGCCGAGGGCACTCTGCTCCAGGGGACGGACAGGAAGACGATGTCGCAGGCGGCCGCCTGTGAGGCGTCGCCGGCGGTTACCGATGGCCCGAGCTGGTCGGCGAGGGGTTTGATGCTGGCGGCGCCGCGGCTGTTACTGACGACGATGTCGGTGGCGCCGCTGCGCGCAAGGAGTCCGGCGACGGCGCCGCCGATGGCGCCGGTCCCGAGAAAGCCGATGCTCATCAGCTGGCCTTGGGGGTGGGTGCGAAGTCCTTCTCCGCGAGCCACTTGAGGACCATGTCGGCGACTTCCTTCCAGCCGTGGTCGATCGTCAAGGAGTGCCCGCGGCCCTCGATCTGGGCTAGCTCGGTGTCGGCTGTGGACTTGCTGTACTGCTTGAAGGTGCCGCGTGTAGAGACGTCGGGCACGGTGTGGTCGGCGGTGCCGGACAGGATGAGCAGTGGTCCTCGGGTCTCATTGTCGGTGTCGACCTTGGCCGGTGAGTTCGGGGAGAAGTTTGCGAACCCGGCTTCGAAGAGCGGCTTGCCTGGCGAGGGGATGTTCCACTTCTCCCACAGGGCGTCGGACTCGGCGGGGTCGAGGGCGTTGCCGAAGCCGTAGCGGAACTGGTCGACGGTGAGCGCTTTGGCCTTGCCCTTGTTGGCGGGATTGCCCAGGACCGGGAAGGCCGACTTGAGCTGGCTGAACGGCAGCGGCTTGACTCCCTTGATCGGTGCTGGGTCGATGGCCACGGCACCTGCGATGCAGTCGCGCCCGAGCAGCTTCTCGGCGATGAGTCCGCCGAAGGAGTGCCCGATGACCACTGGTCGTTCTGGCATGGCTCGCAGTTGGGTGGTGAAGTGGTCGGTCAGGTCATCGATGCCGTATCCAGCTTGCGCGTCGGGGTTCGCGCGGGTCTGCTCGATCGTGTCGGCTTCTCCGGGCCATGCGGGTGCCGTGGCGGCGTACCCGTGCTCGGCGAAGTAGTCGATCCATGGTCCCCAGGCTTCCTTGGAGATCCATAGCCCGTGCAGGAAAACGATGTTGGTCATCACCAGCTCCTTTTGTGACTCAGTGGATTCTCGAATGCTAGGTCGGCATGCGGGGTCGCATTTGTCTCTGCGTGCACCGGGAATCTGCTGCCCATTCCCCAGCGATCGTGGCGCTGGCGGCTCTACGATCGGTCTCTACTGACAGTTGCCAGCCGAGGTGAGCGCTGATGGGTGCGGATGGTCCCCGCGCGGCGCCGTTCGTCCAGTCCGACCGGCGATCTACGAGTGAGATGCCGCGCACGAAGCCGGCGCGTTTCCACCATGTCGGGAGCGTGTTTGTTGCGGTCGACCCTCTCGGTCCGCCCTTCCAGGCGACCCGGACGTGGCGTCACGTCGCGGCCGACCCCCGGGACACGCTGATCGTCACGGTGCTCACCCGTGGCCGGGCGCGGTTCCAGCAGGCGGGTCGCGACCACGTCGCGACTGCTGGCGAGCTGACTCTGCTCGATGCGACCCGTCCCTACGATCTGGAGCTGCCCGATCCGTTCGGGGTCCGGCACTTCCAGTTCAACAAGGCTGACCTCGGACTCGCCGAGAGGGATCTGGCCGGCCTCTTGGGTGAGCCGATCTTGCGGCATCACCCGCTCACCGCCGTGCTGCCCCGTCTCATGGCGCAGCTGTCTGCTCCGCCTCCGGTGCTGGCGCCCGATCCCCGGGCGCGTCTGGCCGAGGATGTGACGACCGTGCTCGGGTCGTTGCTGGGTGAGGCGATCAACACCGTCACTCAGCCTGACGCGGCCCGGCGAGCGTTGATGATTCGGATCCGGGCATTCATGGCGGCCAACCTCGGCTCCAACGAGCTGACGCCGTCGGCCATCGCCGCTCAGCACCGGATCTCTGTTCGGTACCTGCATCAGCTCTTCGCTGCTGAGGAGCTCACCGCCGCCCGAACCATCCAAGATGCCCGTCTGCGCTGGAGCCGACGGCTGTTGGCTGAGGGACGGCTGACGATCACCGATGTGGCTCACACGACCGGCTTCGTCAGCGGCGCGCACTTCAGCCGCGCCTTCCGAGACGCCTACGACATGACCCCGCGCGAGTGGCGCCACTCCGCAACGGCCAATGAGGCCAGTCACGGTCTCCCATCTCGCCACGAGGGCGGCGCCCGTCAACGCTGATCACGGACGTCGGGCTCGACCGAAGTCCTCGATCTCGAAATGGTTCAGGTCGCGGTTGTCGGCGACCATGATCCCGGGCGCCTCAGTGTCACTCATCCGCCGGCCCCGGGGCGAGTCTCCTTGATCGCGCGGTGGATGGTCGTCGCCACGACTGTGGGGTCGCTGATCATCGACAGATGGCCTGCCTTGACGCGGACGATGTCCGAGCCTGCTCGCACTGCCATCTGCCGCTGCAGCGCTTCGGGGATAATGTGGTCTTCGGTGCCGAGCACGTAGTAGCTGTCCACGTCGTCCCAGGCCGGTGCACCTGCGGGCTCGGCCAGGGCATGGAGCCGGATCGGGCGCTGTGTTGCTTCGAGCACGGTTTGCTTGCTTGGACCGATGCCGTTGGCAAACGCGACCGGGAAGACCTCGCGCTTGAGGTACAGGTCGACGTCACCCTCCTCTGCGGATAGCGGCACGAAGTCGAAGAGCGTGCTCGGATCGAGCTGACCCTGCGGGTCGAGGATGTGCAGGATGCTCTCGCCCTCGGCCGGGGCGAAGGCGTCGACGTAGACCAGCGCTCTCACGTCGGGGTCGCCTTCGGCGGCCATCGACATCACCGCGCCCCCGTAGGAGTGACCGACCAGGACCACAGGACCCGGTACGGAGGTCTCCAGGTAGGTCCGAAGATAGTCGGCGTCGCTTGCCAACCCACGCAGCGGATTGGCCGGAGAGACCACCCGGTACCCGCGGTCGACCAGCTGATGGATCACGCCGGACCAGCCACTGCCGTCCGCCCACGCTCCGTGCACCAACACGATCGTCGGCCGGGTCGTGCCCTCCAGGGCGCCCGTCGCTACCGGCGACGGCGCTGCCGTGCTGCCCCCGATGGAGGCAGTGATCAGGCCCGCAGCCACCACCATCGACATCAGGGCCCGGCGTCCTCCAAGACGCCTCTTCAGTCCTCGCATCACTGGCTCCAATCCATCGGGGACAACGCGACCCTAAGATCGCCGGAGGACGACCGACAGTGCGACGCGAACCCCCGTGCGCGCACAGTCAAAACGGACCGTCAAACTTCGTGCCGACCCGGCGCGCTGGCATCCACACTCGGTGGCTGTAGCCGCTTCAGGCGGACGGCCACGTCCTGAGAGCCTGGTCCGCCAGATCGTGCAGCTCCGCGCGGGAGACACCGCTGGTGGCCTGGACCGAGATGCCCTGACCAATGGCGGTCAGCATCCTCGCGAGCGCACGGGGATCTGTGTTCTCGCCCAGATCGCCCTCTTCGCGAGCGCGCAGCAAACGCGTCTCCAAAGCTGCAACGCCGGCCTCGCGGTGACCGGCCAGCAGACGGCGAACACCATCGTCCTCGGGGCTGCATGCAAGAGCTGACTGCACCAAGAGACATCCCCGCGGCGACCCCGGGGAGGTGTAAGCGTCCGCGCAGCCGTGCAGGAACCTGGCGGCAACCCCGTACGCCGTTGCCTCGTCCAACGTATCGGCCACGAAGGACCCCGGCCCCTCGAGGTAGCGCTGCGTCGCGAGACCGAACAGGGACTCCTTGTTGCCGTAGGCCGCGTACAGGCTGCGGCGGTTGATCCCCATCGCCTCGGTCAGATCGCTCATCGACACCCCCTCATACCCATCGCGCCAGAACAGACGCATGGCGACGTCGAGTGCCTCATCGGCATCGAAGGACCGGGGGCGACCAGCAGGCATCGGACAACTCCTAGAGCGAGAGCGGAATACGGGACCGCAGGGTGGGGTTCGAGTCAATAGTAACCGAACCGATCGGTTACTAATTAAAGGAGTGAGACATGTCCCACCAGCCCCTCGCAGGCAAAGCCGCACTGGTCACCGGCGGCTCGCGCGGTATCGGAGCCTCGATCGTCGAGCGCCTGGCCGCGGACGGCGCAGCAGTGACCTTCACGTACGTGGCCGATAGGGACGGCGCCAAGGACGTCGTCGAGCGCGCCAGCGCTGCCGGCGGAGTGGTCCGCGCGGTTGAAACCGACAGTGTTGATGCCGTCGCGGTACGGGAGACGATCGCCGAGTCGATCGCGGTCCACGGCCGCCTGGACATCCTGGTCAACAACGCGGGTGTCGCCCACGTGGCACCGATCGAGGAGTTCCCGGTCGAGGAGTTCGACCGCTTGGTCGCCGTCAACGTACGCGGCGTCTTCAACACCATCCAGGCCGCGGTGCCGCACCTGCCTCGCGGCGGACGGATCGTGACCATCGGCTCGATCAACGCCGACCGTGTTCCGGTCCCCGGAATCGCGGTCTACTCGCTGACCAAGGCCGCGGTAGCCGGCCTGACCCGAGGCCTCGCTCGCGAACTGGGCCCCCGAGGTATCACCGTCAACACCGTGCAGCCCGGTCCGACCGCGACCGAGATGAACCCCGATGAAGGCGAGTTCGCCGAGGCGATGAAGGCCTTGATGGCGCTGGGCCACTACGCACAGCCCAGCGACATCGCCAGCGCCGTCGCATACCTCGTCCGCCCCGAGGCCCGATTCGTCACCGGCACCAGCTGGGACGTCGACGGCGGCTTCGCGGTCTGAACACAACCCACCCATCAGCACAGAACCCAACACACCATCAGGAGATCAACATGACTGGCATCGGCATCATTGGCGCCGGCGGAATCGGCTCAGCGATCGCTCGACGACTCGCCACCACCGGATCAGAGGTCCTGCTCGCGAACAGCCGCGGAGCTCACACGGTCCGCGTCCCAGACGATCGCGTGACCGCAGTCGACGCAACCGAGGCCGCCAAAGCCGACATTGTCGTCCTCGCGGTTCCGTGGAACCGGCTCGAGGCCGCGGTCGCGAACAGCGGTATCGACGACTGGTCCGACAAGATCGTTATCGACCCGACCAATCCGCTCAGTGCGCCGGACTTCCGACCGGCCGATCTCGGCGGCGCGGTATCGAGCACCCAACTCGTCGAGAGGCTCGTCCCCGGCGCAAGAGTCGTCAAGGCCCTCGGGACACTGACGCCCGCCGATCTCGCCGCCGACCCGACCACAGCGGGCCGCCGCGTCGTCTTCGTCTCTGGCGACGACGACATTGCCAACCGCACGGTCGCAGCGCTTGCCGCGAAGGCAGGTTGGGCACCGATCAACCTCGGCCCGCTCGCCATCGGCGGCCCGCTGCTGCACTTCCCAGGTGGTCCGCTGCCGACGCTCCGCCTGCGGCTTGAACGATAGAGCGTCGCTTCGACACATGCGGGCGCCTTCTCCTAGAAGGCGCCCGCATGCCGTGGTGTGTCAGCTCGGTATCTGACCTTCGCCCCGTCAGACTGGATCGCATGGGGAGCAGCAAGCGTCAGGGGAGCCGCAAGCGTCACCAGCCGCGGAGAGAGAGTAGGCGCACGAAGGAGACCCTCAGCGAGGCGCCGATCAAGGTTGCAATTGCGACAACGCCGCAGAGTGGCGCAGAAGGTCGGCGCGCCCTGGACCAAGACACTGAGTTGACGAAGGCGGCGCTTCTCTACGCGGACGAGGTCGAGTTGGTGAGCCTGGGCGTGTCGATGTTCGACGAGTTGAGGCAGGTCACTGATGCAGGAGAACAGGCCGGATTTGGATTGCTCGCATCCATGGACGACGACACGATCAATTACCTAGCGACCCGCAGCGGTTCCGCGAACACACTGCCTCCGGACTGGCGTGAGACGCTTGAAGTTGCTCTGTCCATATCGCCCGAAGCAGTCGAGGCCTTGGGTATCGAGGGTGCCGATCAATTACGGGAACTGCGCGAGGCAGCCGCTGCGCATGGACGCGAGATGCAAGAGGCCATGACCGGCCTGCTTGAAGAGCAGGGCGCAGCTGAACTGGTGACGGCCATCAAGAGCGGGGCGATCAAAGTCGCGGAACTCGGGGCTGTGCCTTCTTCGACGCTGAGACCGGTCGAGCTCGGTCCGAATGGCGGTGGCATCGATGCCCAGCTGTGGACCTGGATCGATGCACTGGTCATGCGCCTGACTGACAAGAAGACGCGTCTGTTGTTCGACAAGCAAGCGGGAAACCTCATCCAGCTGATGCTGGAAGATGGGATGATCCCATCCAATCCGCAAGGCCTGCGCCTCGCTGCCCAGGCAGCAATCGGGGCAGGCTTCACAGAACGACTTCCGTCCTTTCCTATGGCGAAGATGGATGAACTGCTCGATCTGCGGAAGGAGTTGGCGCTACCGCTGGCCCGTTACCGCGGCGCAGTTGTTCGCTTCTCCAAGGAGATGCCGCAGGTGGTTGGGGAAAACCTCGACTTCGAGGTTCAGCAGCTGTGGATCGAGACGGTGAGGCCCGCTCTTCTGGGTCTTGAGGACGAGATGGCAGACCACGGTCTGGTGCGGGAACTTGCGCGCACATTGAGTGTGGAGCGGATACGCGATTTCGGAAGCTGGACCGCAGGCACCTACGTCACCGTTGCGAGTGCCACTGCCCTCGACGCCCTGACGACAGGGCTGATTGCGACCGCTAGCGGAGGTGCGGCAACGGTCGCGTTGGAGGCGATTCGTGCACGTCGGGAGGGCCAGGCGTCCGCGAAGGCGAGCGATTTCTATTACCTCTACGAGGCAAACCGTCGTCTTGCCTGAGTCGCGTCTGCGATCTGACCTGGCGCGAATGCGCCGGTTGAACATGCCCGCCTCGACAGCTCAGTTGGCCTCGCCCGGGTCTGTGGCCGGCGTCTGGGGCCCTCGTGCTTCGCCCATCGCCCCCCGTTGCCATTGCCTGAACGAGGGCGTACATCAGGTCCTTGCGTTGAGCGTCTGACAACCCTGAAGCCGCGATCGTGCGCTCTGCGAATACACGGTTTCCACCCGCGCTGGCAGCCGCCGCTGGTAACTTCACCCTGTGGATCTGAGGGAAGCAGTTCGCGCACGGTGGTAGTCACGTACGGGCCCCGCGACTCACGGTGCCTTTATTCCCAGAATGCACCCCAGACGATCCATTGGGCGCCGGTCGGAGGCGACTCAAAGGCCGTGATGCGCGATTTGATCTCTGCCGTCAAGGAGACAGTCCCGCTGGCCGCACAGCCCGAGGCAAAGGCCGACGTCGCGGCGCTCCTAGAGCGCGTCGAGCAGTGCCGGGCCGTTGACCCTGACGACGTGAAACCCATCGCGCAACACCACTGCATCTGGGAGATGAGGCTGGACATCCGGACGCATGGCCTGTGCCTCCGGATCTACGAGACTGAGATCGCAGAACTGCCAGCGCACATTGTGGCCCTGCATGCGCACCGCAAAGTCATCAGCGGGTCGCCCGAAGACATCCGGGCCGCGCAGGACAAGGAGATCCTCGTTGCTAGCACGCGCTGGGACGATGGTCGACCCCAATTTTGGGGACTGTGACTTGCGCCATACTCTGGTGCGATCGGCATCGATGTCCATAGAATCAAATCTATGGCACACCTTGACGAACTCCTGCCGGAAGAGTTCGCTTCCCCCGAGGAGCGCCTCGCGTTGGATCTCGCTCGCGAGGATCAGGTACTCCTTGCGAAGCTGATCGAAGCTAGAAGAGCCTCAGGCTTGTCCCAGGAGCAAGTCGCCGAGCGGCTCGGACTCTCGCAGGCAACCATTAGCGCGTTCGAGCGCCTTGGCAACGACCCACACCTATCGACCGTGCGACGGTACGCCCGCGCTGTGGGCGTCATGATCCGCCATCACGTCGGCGAACATGCAGTCGACAACGGAGAGTCCCATTTCCTGAGCCACGTGAGCGACCGCGAGATCGAGATCCATGAAACAGCGGCCGCGACGGCGCGGAAGGTCTCCCTGTATGCCGACTGGGCGTGGCCGGAGGCCGGTTTCGCGATCGAGTCAGTTGCCGACTCGGCAGCCATGCAGGCATGAGCGAACAAGCCACCCCGCAGAAGGATCGTCCATCGGCGACGTGGACGGAGAAGGACCTGATGCCGGAGGGTGCTCCTGCGATCGCCGTCACCGGGATCGATCTGTCTCGCGCCACCATCGTCTCGCGCTCTGGCGACGAGGAGCGCGTCCATTGGCACATTGCATCGCTGCCAGTTCCTGGCGCTGTTCCTCCGCGGCTCTGCATGATGGGTGACCTCATCCACCACGCTGATGGATGGTTCGTGGGCGCAACTTCGGTGTGCTATCTGACGTTTCGAGATCCTGACGACGCCCCAGAGTCGGACGATGAACTAAACGAGGCAACCAAGGTTCTCGGCGCATGGGCCTCGAACATCTTGTACGACACCGCCGCAGCGGCCGCACGGCGCTTGGTCGCAAGTACCGTCGGCTGTCACTTGGATATAGCCATCCAGACTCCAATACCGCACTTCGGTGTCGTGGACCGGGCACCTGAAGGTAAGCCTTCGGAAGACCTGGGCGGCGAGTCATAGCCCCAATTCCGGGGCCGAACAAGTACCTGATGCGTAGGACCCGAAGACGGAGGGACTTGGAGTACCGGCTCTAGGGCAACCAGTTGGGCCAGTGGGGCAGCCGGGGTCAATATGGGCGGTCGTTCTCGGCCACTCTGCGGCGCTGCTCGGCACTCTCTGCGCGTTCGCGACGGATGATTTCGGGGTCGACCGCCTTTGCCTTCTGTGCGCGACGCCAGGCAGCGTTGACCCCGTCGCGGTACCCGCGCTGGTCTGGTGAACCAGGCTTCAGACCAGCCTCGTAGCGGGAGACGATGTCCCAGCTCATCGTGCCGAAGTGGCGTACGCCGAGATCGTAGGAACTGCGGTAGGCCCGAGTCGCTTCCGAGTGCGGCGCGTACGGCGTCGGCGGGTACTCGCGCTCTCGGCGCCGTGGCTGCTGTGGGTATGGCAAAGGGGTCGCCTCCAGACCGGTGGATCGACCCCTTAGGTGCCCCAGCGTATGACCGCGATCCGCGGTCGCCAAGTGCCTAGCCGGCCTCGATGGCGCGGTTAGCGCTTGTCGGGAACGTACAGAGAACGGCTGTCGCGTCATCGTGGCGCTTTCCGCGAAACTTCCCGGTGCTCACCTCGTCGGCAGAACGAACGTGCCCGATCAGGACCCGAGGCCCTTGCTCGAGGAGGCGCATCGTCTCGGCCCATTCGCCGCCGTGACGCTCTACTAGCGTGGCTGCACCATCACTGAGGAGAGCTGCGGCGCGGATCTCTTCGGCCGGGCCGCTGCCGTTGAGGCTTAGCGTGCCCGTGACGGCCATGCCTCCGGCCTCCGGTCGCGTGCTGGCGACCCAGAATCCGTCAGGGGAGTTCCTCAGCTTGCTGATTCCGGCGACGGAGTAGTCCGGGAGGTGGTCAATCCTGTCGTCGGTAATCGCGGTAATCGTGCCGTCGTGTCGCTGGACCACGATTGGCGAGTCCGCCAAGACCAGGTAGTCGATCTCCTGCCGCCGCCTGCGAAGGATTGCAACGGTGCTCGACGGGCTGTTCGGGTTGGACAGGTCGCAGGTGCCGGCGTGGGCACCGTTCACGCCCTCGATTGCGTGCGCGAGGATGTCGCCGAGGCTGTCGTTCGACCTCGTGAGCAGGGCGAGCAGTTGTCCGGCGAGAGTGCGGACCAGCCACGGCACGTCGTGGATGCATCCTGTGTCGAGGCCTCTCACAGGTGACGCACCGTCAAGCACCACTGCGAAGTTCTGGCCGACCAGGACGAAGTCTTCGTTGACCGGATGGTCTGGAGATGCCTCGGAGTACGACCGTGCGTCGAGTCCGAACGCATCTGGGCTGGTATCGGTGTTGGTCACTCTGGAGCCTCGAATTCGTAAGCGAAGGTGTGACGGTCTCCCGCCAGGACGGACCGGAAGACCTCGACGGGTCCGGCCTCGGTGAAGGCAATGCGGTGCAGTTCCACGACTGTTGTGCCCCTCGACAGGCGGAGCGCGCTTACCTCCTCCGGCGTCGGCTGCCGCGAGGCGAGTTCCTCACGGAACTTCGTCAGCTTGTGGCCGCGCTCCTCTAGCCGCGCGTATCCCCCTCCCGGGCCGGTGTCTTCCTGCATGATTGCGGTGCCCTCTACCACCTCCAGGCGGTAGTAACTGTCCCCGAGCTGGGTGGGTACCCCCTCCAGTGACGTCCGACGCCGCCGCGCGAAAACTTCGGTGCCGACGGGGATGTCGAACCACTCGGCGACCCAGGCTGGCGCAGGCACGGTTTCGAGCGCGAGGATCTCCTGACTCCAGGTCAGGCCAGCCGTTTCCGCCTCAGCCTGGAACGGAGCCTTGCCGCCGTCCCGGACTGCGCGGGAGTAGCGATCTGACCCGAGACGGATCATCGGCGGAAGCCGCCGCACGAACGCGCCAGCACCCTTGCGGGTCTCTACGAGGCCCTCTCCTTTCAGGGCGTCGATTGCGTTCCTCGCGGTCTGGTAGGCGACGCCGTACGTCTCCATGAGCTGCGACGTAGACGGCACACGGTCTCCCGGAGCGAGGTCGCCGGAACGGATCACTGCGCGCAGTTGGTCCGCGATCTGCTGCGCGGGTGACTTCGGGTCTGACTGATCAATGGCCACTCTGAAACTTTCTCACACATATCTAGTCAGGTTGGCAACGAGCGTGCTACGGTCCACCTATCCACCTAACTAGATAGGTGGCGCGAGGAGGTCAACATGAACCGCAGTACCGGGTCACGGGTCACGCGATCTGCCGTCGAGGAGCCGACGCAAGCCGACCTGGCTGCCATTGAGGCCGAGTGGCCGCAGATCGCCGCCGAGGTCGATCTGGTCGATGCCGAGTGCCGCCTGCTCACCGACCCTGGCGACGTGCTTGCCAAGCGGGCGCACCGCCGGGCGTTGAGCGCGCTCCTGCTCTTGCTGGTTCAGCAGGCCAACCACGACGCGGCAATCAAGGCCGCGCCTGTCTACATGCTCTTCAACCCGAGCCCGGCCGACCCGGCCGAGGCTGCCTGATTCTCGGAAGGAAACCAGTCATGGTTGCTGCACCTTTGCTCGTCATCTTTCTGATCGCCGTCTTTGTTGCGATCAAGTGGGTGGGAACGTCTCCCGCCGCGATCGTCCTCGGGGCGCTCACCGGTCTTGCGCTGGGCGCAACCACCGCGATCGGCGGCCCGATCCTGTCCGGAATCGAGTCCGCCTCGAACTCGGCGATCGTGACCTTCACCAACGCCATTGGTGGTATCCGATGAGCGCCGCCCAGTCCTGGGACCTGACCTGGGTCGCGACCCTGCTCGAGGGCCTCCCCAACGTCGAGCTCCACGGGTTCTCCGTCGACGTCGAGCCGAACCTGGCCGTCGCCAAGGTCATCGGCAGCTCGGGCCGGCGCCCGGTGGTGCGGCTAGCGATCCGCCCGGCCGGCTACGAGGCCGCCGCCAAGCTCGCCGAGTTCCTGCACCTGACCGAGCACATGACCGCCGACACCGAGGACGGCCTCGGGCTGCTGGTCCGCCACACCTGGGCGGGCTGGGAGGTCTCCGCCTCCTCCGAGGTCGATGTGTGGGTCGAGATCACCACGACCCAGCGGGTCTGGTCCGAGGCGGTGGCCTGAGCCATGGCTGTCGAGTACACCGGCCTGTTCGGCCACGGCACCGTCAAGGACACCGCGCGACACGTCGCCCGGACCCAGGGCGCGAAGGTCGCGAAGAAGCTGCCCGGCTCCAAGGCCCCGCACTCGGGCAAGAAGGCCAGGGTCGGCAAGGCGTCGGATCCGTACCGGAAGAAGAAGCCGGTCAAGCGCACCAACCCTGTGGGGAGGTGGGGGTGATGGCCAAGCGCCCCAAGGTCACCGTCATCCGGTCGGGGCACAACACCCCCGACATCGTCATCGACCCGTCCGCGAGGACTCCGTACGTCCAGGTCGGCGTCCACGCCATCACCCCGGCCGCCGCCCGGGTCCTGGCCAAGAACCTGACCAAGGCCGCCCGCCTTGCCGAGAAGGGAGCCTGATCATGAGCACCACACCGAATCACGAGACCCAGGACATCGGGGTCTACGACCTCGACGCAGCCCGCCGCGCCCGCGTCTCGGCTCCTGAGGCCGCTGAGAGCACCGCCGCGGCCGATGCCGCTGGTGTCGCAGCTCAGGCCGTCTCTGAGCGTTCTCCGGACGCTCACGAGACCGACCCGGCCGCAGTTGATACCGTCGACACCGAGGACGACACGGACGCCGCGCCGCAGATCGTTGACGGGCAGGTGCTCGCCGTTCGTGAGGAGCGCTCCAAGTCGGCCGCGCCGCGTCGGGAGATCCTGCCGGCGTGGGCGAAGGATCGGGAGTCGGCGAAGTCGGCCGCGGCGTGGGCGGTGAAGCACTACGGCCACACCACGACCTATCACGGGGTGCGCCTGCCGACGTACTACGCCAAGCTGGCCGCCCGCTCGCCGCTCGGCCTGGGTCGTGTCCTGGCCGCGTTCTGGGGCTGGATCTTCGACACCGCGGACCGCGACAACCGGCTGGCCGTACGCGGCAACACCACCGACGCCGCCTCGTATCTGCGGCTTCGGGAGGACCACCGCCGCCAGATCAAGGCGCGTCTGTTCCTGGCGTTCCTCGCGCTGCTGACACTGGCCGGCATCGCCGCGTTCGTGGTCTACGGGATCAACTCGATCATGGTCCAGCTCGGCCTCGGCCTGGCCGCTCTGGCGGGTCTCGGCGTGCTCGGCCGCAACCCGGACAAGCCGATCACCGGCCGCGCGGTGGACACTGCGAAGGAGCCCCGCCTGACCTCGGATCTGATCCTCAACGCCCTCGGTGCGCTCGGCCTGGCTCGACTGAACCAGGCGATCGCCAAGGAGGGCTCTAAGGCGATCGCGTTCGTCTCCCCGATCATGCGCGACGGCGCCGGGTTCCGCGCCGAGCTTGACCTCCCGCCCGGCGTGACCGCCTCGGAGGTCATCGAGCAGCGTGACCGCCTCGCGAGTGGTCTGCGGCGGTCGCTGGGGAAGGTGTGGCCCGAGACCGACCCGGAGGTCCACGTCGGCCGCCTGGTGCTCTACGTCGCCGACAAGTCCCTGGCCCAGTCCAAGCCCGCACCCTGGCCGCTGGCCAAGACCGGGAAGGTCAACGTCTTCGAGCCGATCCCGATCGGCGTCGACCAGCGCGGCCGCCCCGTCACTGTCACGCTGATGTTCGCCGCCGGCCTGATCGGCGCACTCCCGCGAATGGGTAAGACCTTCACCCTCCGGCTGCTCTGCCTCGCCGCCGCACTCGATCCGCGGGTCGAGCTGCACACCTACAACCTCAAGGGCGGCTCCGACCTCGGACCCCTCGACGCCGTGGCTCACGCCAACCGGGCTGGTGACGACCCCGAGGACATGGACTACCTGATCCGCGACTTGCGCGCCGGTGCGATCGAGATGCGCCGCCGCTACAAGGTCATCAAGACCTTGCCGCGTGAGGTGTGCCCCGAGTCGAAGGTCACCGACGCTCTCGCCTCGGACAAGTCGTTCAAGCTGCACCCGGTCTTCTGGGCTTTCGATGAGACCCAGGTGATGTTCGAGCACCCCACCTACGGTGCCGAGATCGCCGAGATCGTCACCGACCTGGTCAAGCGCGGCCCCGCGGTCGGGATCATGGTTTGGTGCGCCACCCAGCGTCCTGATGCCAAGTCCATCCCCACCGGCATCTCCGCCAACGCAGTCCTGCGGCTGTGTCTGAAGGTGATGGGGCAGGTCGAGAACGACATGGTGCTCGGTACGTCGATGTACAAGTCCGGCATCCGCGCCACCACCTTCGGTCGTAAAGACCTCGGTATCGCCTACCTCGTGGGTGAGGGTGATGACCCGCTCATCGTCCGCTCGAGCTACGTCGACTCGCCCACCGCCGAGGTCATCTGTGCCCGTGCCCGGGCCGCACGTATCGCTGCTGGTCGGCTGACCGGGATGGCTGCCGGCGACGTGCTGCCCGACGACGAGACCGGCTCCATCCTCGACCACCTCCTCGCGGTGTGGCCCGAGCACGACCCGGAGTGGTCGACCGGGAAGGTCTGGTGCGACGAGCTGGCCAACCGGCTCGCCGAGCACAACGGCTCGCTCTACGCCGGTTGGACCGGTGCCCAGGTCACCGCCGCGGTCAAGCCCCACGGGATCCGCACCGTCCAGGTCAAGAAGATGGTCGACGGCGAGCAGGTCAACAAGCGCGGCCTGGTCCGGCGCGACCTGACCGACACCCTCGGCCACACCGACTCGGACGACCCGGGCGACGGCCCGACCGGAGGTGTCCTGGCACCCGTCTGAAGCCGGTCTGAACCCCGGTTTCGGTAGCCGTAGCGGCTGCTACCCGTAGCACCCCTGCTACTACCGAAACTGCTACCTGACCTGCGGCGTAGCACCGTAGAACCCCTGCTCGCACGCCTGTTCGAACCTGGATCTGGGCCGATCCGCCCCCTCCCGCACCCTGCTACCGCTACCCACCTCACCGAGGCAGCGGAGAAAGCCTCCGGAACGCGATCGCTGGCCCAAGTCCCTACCTCACCCATGCCTGAAACAGGAGCACTCACCGTCATGAACGCGCACACCACCTACACCGAGGGCCGCCCCCACGGCCACAGCAATACCGCCTCTGACCGCCCCTCTAGCCGTCCGTCTGGCCTCGCCGCTGTCGGCTACGGCATGACCGCCGTTGGATTCGTCCAGGTCGCCGTGACCATCGCCCCGCAGGTCGCCGCGATGATCCCCGCCGCCGGTGGCGCCGCGCCCGCTGTGGGTGTGGCCGTCGCCCTGGCCGCCGACGTCGTGTGGGCCGCCCTGGGACACACCACGATCCACACCTACAAGTCCGGTCAGCGGGCCGCCGCCTACGGCTTCGGAGCCGCCACCGCCGTCGCTGTGGCCGTCTCCACGGTCCTGCTGGCCGCTGTCGGTCACATGGGCCCGTGGAGCGCGATTCCGGCACTCGCCGCGCTGCTCCTGGTCGCTGACGGGATCCGTGACCAGGTGACCGTCTCTCCGGAGACGGCCGCGGTCATCCGGGCCCGAACCGCAGAGATCCGCGACCAGCGGGCCCTCGCGGTGATCGAGGCCCGCCACGAGGCCCACATGGAGACCATCACCGGCTACCGCGAGTCCGCCCGCCTCGCCGCCCGCACCCACGCGCTCGCGGAGATCAAGGTGACTGTCGAGCGCGCCGAGAACAAGGCCGCCAAGCGCCTCACCACCTCCGCTGAGAAGCACGCCGCCGGCGCGGTGGCCTACCGCGAGCTCCTCGGCCGCCAGTCCGCCTCCGACCCTGACAACCGGGCTGACATCGAGGGTGACATCGACCCTGACACCGAGCCCGACGCGATCACTGCCCCGATCGACGCTGTCGCCCCTGGTGTCACCCCGGATGTCAGTGCCGTACCGGCCCTGACCGTCATCCCTGACCCCCACGACGTCGAGGACGACGCCGACGCCGGGCGATGCGCCATCTGCGACACCGACCTGGGTGAGGAAGACGGCAACCACGTGCACCCCGCCTGTGCCGCCGTCGAGCTGCGCCGTGTCATGAGCGTTCCCGAGGTCGCCGAGCTACTCGGTGTCACCGAGCGGACCGTCTACCGCTGGACCAAGGAGGCGAACCGCGATGAGGTCGCCTGACCTGCACCCCGGCGCCCTCCCGGGCGCACTGTGCCCGCAGACCGACCCCGAGGTCTTCTTCCCTGAACCCGGCGGCAGCCCCGCGGCCGCCAAGAACGTCTGCGCCGCCTGTGACGTCCGACCCGACTGCCTCGCCCTGGCGCTGTCCCTCGGCCCCGTCATGGGTGTGTGGGGCGGCCTGACCGAGCGCGAACGGACGAACCTCAAGCGCCCTGCCCGGACCCCGGCGCCTGCCCGCCGTGTCTGCCCGGGCTGCGAGGAGGAGTTCACGCGTCCGACACCGCACGCCATTTACTGCGGCGACCTGTGCCGGCAGAAGGCCCGCCGTGCCACCAAGGCCGCCTCCGCGGCCCGTCGCACCCGCACGAGCCCGAGGAGGGCCGCCTGATGTACGCCGCACCCCAGACCCGCCCGATGCTCACCGGCGCCCTGGCCGCCGCTGCCCGTGGCTGGCACGTGTTCCCGCTCCTGCCGAACACCAAGCGCCCCGCACGCCCCGACCACCGCGCCGCCGGCTGCACCGGCACCGACCCCCGCTGCCGGAACGGGCACACCGGCTGGGACGCCCGCGCCACCGTCGACACCGACCGGATCCGGCGTGCCTGGGCCGACGACGCCCCGACCTACGGACTCGGGATCGCATGCGGTCCCTCCGGCCTGGTCGTGGTCGACCTGGACACCGCCAAACCCGACACCCAGATCCCCGAGCCGTGGAACCGGTTCGGGATCACCACCGGGGTCGAGGTCCTCGACCACATCGCCGGAGCCCGCGGCGGCACGATCACACCGACCTTCACGGTGCGTACACCCTCTGGTGGCACCCACCTCTACTACACCGCTCCTGAGGGTGTCCGGTTCGGGAACACCGCCGGGACGATCGGGTGGCTGATCGACACCCGCGCCCACGGAGGCTACGTCGTCGCCCCGCCGACGATCCTCTCGACCAGCGCCGGCACGAGCTGCTACGCCGTTGTCGAGGACCGGCCACCGGCCCCGCTGCCGCTGTTCCTGCTCGACCTCCTCGGCCGCCAGCACCGCCCCACCCCGGCCGGGCCGCCCCGCCCACGACCGATCCCGGCCGCCACCGACCGGCTGCCCGCCTACGTCAAAACCGCGGTCACCCAGGAAGCCGCCAACGTCGCCAGCGCCCCGGCCAAACAGCACAACGCACGCCTGTTCGTCTCGGCGAAATCGCTCGGTCAGCTCATCGCCGGTGGCGTGCTCGACGAGCACACCGCTTACGACGCCCTCGCCAGCGCCGCTCAGGCGCTGATGGGTGCCGGCTGTGAGTGCAATCCCCGCGAGATCGACAACACGATCCGCTCCGGCTTCCACGCCGGAGCCGCCAACCCCCGCACCCCCAATCCCGCCCGCGACAACCCCCGGAGCAACTCGAGGAAGGCAGCCTGATGACCCTGACCGCTGTTGACTACTTCTGTGGCATGGGCGGCTCCTCCTCGGGGCTGGTCGAGGCCGGGTTCGAGGTCCAGGTCGCCGCCAATCACTGGGTGCGCGCGATCGAGACCCACTCCGCGAATCACCCCGGCACCGAGCACTTGTGCGCTGACATCCAGCAGGTCGACGTCCGCTATCTGCCCAAGGCTGACCTGCTGTGGGCGTCCCCGATCTGCACCGAGCTCTCGCAGGCCGGCGGCCGCAGGAAGCCCCGTGACCCCGGCCAGCCCGGCCTGTGGGAGGAGCACGGCCACGTGCCCGCGGAGGCGTTCGAGCGGACGCGGGTGACGTTCTGGGAGGTGCTGCGCTACGCCGAGGTTCACGACCCCGCCGTGGTCTTGGTCGAGAACGTGGTCGAGGCCGCCGACTGGCACCTGATCGGAACCTGGCTGCACGGTTGGACCAGCCTCGGGTACGACGTCCAGCTCGTGTGCGTCTCGGCGGCCCACGTCGGGGGCGTGGACAACGACCCGGCCGCGCAGTGGCGTGACCGGATCTACTTCGGGATCACCCGCAAGGACGTGCCGCTGCTCGACTTGGAACCCCGCCCGGCGGCGTGGTGTGAGAAGTGCGGCCACGACGTCGAGGCCCGGCAGTGGTGGAAACCTCGCGCCAAGCGGATCAACGGGATGCCGGTGGGCAAGTACGGGCCGCAATACATCTACGTGTGCCCCGAAGGCGACCACGGCCAGGTCGAGCCCTACGTCGCCCCTGCCGCCTCGGTGATCGACTGGACCGACCTCGGCGTCCGCATCGGCGACCGCGCCGAGCACGGGCTGCGCGACCTCGGCCCCAAGACCATGGCCCGCATCCGCCTCGGCCTCCAGACGATCGCCGATCCCGTCCTCATCGGTGCCGGCGGCAACACCTGGGACGCCGCCAGTGGTGCGCAGAACTCCTACCTGCGGGCCTGGCCGCTGCTGGAGTCCCCGACCCCGGCGCAGGTCACCGCGATCCAGAACGGGATCGCGATGAGCGAGGAGATGCGCAAGTTCGTCTTCAACCTCAACCACGGCGGTCCCGTCGACGGCTCCGGCGGTCGCTGGTTCGACCCGGAGACCCGGCCGATGCCGACCAACACCATCAAGCGGGGCGAGGGCCTGGTGATGACCGAGCCGTTCGTCTCGATGCTGCGCAACCACGGCCGCAACCACCCCGTCACCAGCGGCCCCGTCCCGACGTTCAGCGCCGGTGGATTTCACCACGGCCTGACGATCCCGCCTGGTGCGTTCGTCTCGGCCCACCACGGCGGGTACGCCACCGCAGATCCGTCGATGAACAAGTCGGTCACCGAGCCGCTACGGACCCAGACCGCCCAGCTCAACAAGAGCTTGGTGATCCCCTACAGGAAGGGAGCCAAGCCCTATCCGGCCACGGCGAACGCGCTCTCCGCCCTGGCCACCCGTGAGCAGCATGCGCTGCTCCAGGCCGCGATCGAGGTTGAGGACTGCTACTTCCGGATGCTCAAACCCCGCGAGGCCGCCAACGCTCAGCGCTTCCCCCGCCGCTACGTCATCACCGGCAACCAGGGCGAGCAGCAGATGCAGGCCGGCAACGCCGTCGCGGTCAACGTCGCCGCCTGGCTCGGCCGCCGCGCCGGTGACGCCCTCGGCTGGGGCACCACCCGCCGACCCGGCCAGATCGCCGCCTGACCACGACCACCACCACGACGCGAGATCGACAGATCGAAAGGTCACCCGATGACTGAGCACACACCCGAGCACCACGAGCGCCGCCCAGCCCTACGGTCGCTCTCCGAGGACGGCCGCCCCCGCGTCAAGGTCGGCTCCGACCCGGCCGCGATCAAGGCCCTGTCTGAGGCACTGGACCAACGGCTACTCTCCGACACGTACGTCCGCGACGGATCACCCGTTGTGCTCGAAGAGGTCTCCGGAGCCGCCGAGCTGGTCGCCGGTGACGAGGATGCCCCGCCGCCGTTGCGCTCGACCGAACTTCGGCCGGCGCTGCTGGCGCGGCTGCTGGCTGAGCAGGCCGAGGTCTACCGCACCCGTCAACGCTCCAACGGGGGAGCGACCTACGACGAGGAGATCACCCCGCCCCGCCACGTCCTCGAGTCGGTGCTGTCCCGCTCGTCTTGGCCTGGTCTGCCGGTGCTCCACAAGGTCATCACCACGCCGGTCCTGCGCCCCGATGGGACCCTGCTCCAGACCTCAGGCTATGACGAGGCGACCGGCTACTACCTCGCCGGCCGGATCACCACCGACCCGATCCCCGAGAACCCGACACCCGCCCAGGTCGCCGAGGCCCGGGAATTCCTGCTCGGGACGTTCCTGCGGGACTTCCCGTGGCGTACGCCCGCCGACAAGGCCAACTACCTGGCGCTGCTGGCCACGCCGATCCTGCACCCCTTCACCCGGGCAATAAATCCATTCGGGGTCGTGGACGCCACCATGCCCGGCTCCGGCAAGACCATCCTCACCAGCTGTGTCGGGCTGCTGGTCGGGCAGCGGGTGCTGACCTGGACCGACTCCGAGGAAGAGCTGCGCAAGTCCATCACCACGGTGCTGGCCGATCAGGCCGGCGTGATCGTGTTCGACAACCTCATCGAGGGCTGCGTCATTGACTCCGCCGTCCTGGCCCGGCTGGTCACCGAACGGACCTGGACCGACCGCCGCCTTGGCACCAACGCCGCCTCCTCGTTCGCCAACGACCGGCTCTGGCTAGCCACCGGCAACAACCTGCGAACCGGCGGTGACATGGCCTCGCGAGCGGTGTGGGTGCGGCTCGACCCGGACTGTCCCCACCCGGAGGAGCGTACCGGGTTCGGGATCCCGAACCTCGACACCTGGATCCTTGACCCCACCAACCAAGCCGTCGTGCTGCGCCACCTGCTGGTGCTCATCTTGGACTGGACCCGCGCCGGGGCGCCGATGTCGAAGACCGTGCCGCAGATGCGGCAGTTCTCCCGCTGGGCGCGCTACCTCGGGGGGCTCCTCGAACATCACCAAGTGCCCGCGTTCCTGGCCAACCACGCCGAGTCCCGCGACCTGGACGACGACTACGCCGAATGGCGCGCCTTCCTGCTGCGCTGGCACCACCTCACCGGCAACCGCCGCCTCACCGCCGCCGAGCTGCGCTCCAGCGCTGAACCCGACCCCGGCATGCCCGACCGCTGGGAAGGCACCTTCCCCACCACTACCAACGGTCGCCTGCTCTCACCGAAGAGTCTCGGCCGCATCCTCACCGGACAGATCGGCCGCTGGCGCGGCACCGTCGTGCTGCGCGCCGAGACCGACAGCCATACCAAGGCCCGCGCCTACTACGTCGAACGCCGCCCCGAGAAGACCCAGCCCGCCGCCTCGAAACCGGCTGGACCAGAGGGGTGACGGCTCCAGTCAACGTCGGGCTGTTCCCGAACCTCGAATCAAACCCGCAAATACCGCAAACACCGCAGAACAGCGGCCTGACCAGGGAAAACAGCATGCGGCATTTAGATCCGGGCGAGGACCCGCAAATTCCGCAAACCCCGCAGATCTGCGGAGTTTGCGGGGTTTAGAACAATCCGCAGATTCTAAACACCGCACCTGTTTCCGCAGGTCAGACCTCATTTGCGGTATTTGCGGGGTTTGCGGCATCACTTCCCGCCCCATTGGTCCAGCAATTCACCCCAACACCGTCCAACCACCAACCGCAGGAGAACTGATCCCGATGTCTCGGATCGCGAAGAACGTTGAATCCGGCCCCAATCTCCCAACTCGCTCGACCCGGAAGGAGCTCAACCCGATGAGTGACAAGAAGGCTGTTGAGAAGCTCGACAGGCTTTGGACGATCACCGACGTCAGCGAGTACCTCGGCGTACCTGTCGCCACGCTCTACGCCTGGCGCTCGGCAGGACGAGGCCCTGCGAGCCGGCGAGTCGGAAAGTACGTGCGCTACGTGCCGGCCGAGGTCCGGGCGTGGGTGGAGGCCCTGCCGATCGGAGTGGCGTCTTGAGTAGATACGAACGACTCGAGCCGGGGGAGCGGGCCGAGGTCTCGGCCACTCAGCAGGCAGACGGGCGCTGGCTGGCGATCCAGTACTACCGGGACCACTCAGGCGCTCCCCGGCGAGGAAAGGCGACCCGCAAGACCGAAACGGCCGCGAAGAAGGCCGCGCGGGCCAACGTCGATAAGGCGCTCGCCGTCGGTGGCGGGGTGTACAAGCCGAGCACTCGTTTCGAGATCGCGGTGACTGATTACCTCGAAGAAGTCAGAGCCCTGGTCGAGCGTGGTTCGCGGTCGCCCACGACATACGACGCTTACGTGACCCACGCTGACAGGCACGTCATTCCTGCCATCGGCGATCTGCGCCTCTCCGAGCTGACGACCGGACGGCTTGACGCGTTCCTGACCAAGGTGCACCGGACCAAGGGCTACTCGACAGCGAAGACCTGCCGAACGGTGCTCTCGGGCACCTGCGGGCTGCTCATGCGTCGAGACGTCCTCCGGGTGAACCCGGTTCGCGACGTTGGCCGGATCGAGCAGGGCCGAAAGAAGGCCGCGCGCGCTCTGAGTGAGGAGGAGGTCCACACCTTCCTAGACATGCTCGACGACAGCGACTACGCCAAGCGGAAGGATCTGCCCGACCTCCTCCGGCTGCTGTTCGCGACCGGCGTCCGAATCGGTGAGGCGCTCGCGCTCCGCTGGTGCGACGTCAACCTTGCAACCGGTGTAATCGTCTTCGACGGCACGATCGTTTACGTCAAGGGTGCTGGCCTCGTCCGCAAGACAACCAAGTCGGTGACCTCCGACCGCATCCTCCAAGTGCCCGAGTGGTGTCGGGCGATGCTGGCCGAACGGTACGTCGGGCAGGACCCTTTGGCACCCGTGTTCCCGAACTCCGTTGGTGGCTGGCGCGACCGGAGCAACGTTGGACGCGATATCCGAAAGGTGCGGGGGAAGGTCTTCGGCTGGCTGACCTCGCACACGGCACGCAAGACGGTGGCAACCGTGCTGGACGAGCGCGGCATGACGGCCCGCCAGATCGCCGACCAACTCGGCCACGCGCGGCCATCGATGACCCAAGACGTCTACATGGGACGGAAGGTCACAAGCGTCGCTGTGGACCACCTGGACAGGTTGATCCCGAAGCGGCGAAAGGCGGGTGGGGAGGACGACAACACTGACCAGAAAGTGAGCTAATCGGAGAGGACGTGGTTCGGAGTCACGGACGGTGACGGCAGGAGCCTCTGACCATGGCAGAAGCCAAGGTCAGAGGCTCCTGCCGTTTCTGAATGCTGGGCGTCTCCTTCATGTCAATTACTCAGACCGGATTGGGTATCCGCCAACGAGCTCCATCCGTATCGCGGGGCTCTTTGGGACGACGAATACTGGATCGTCGACATGCCAGCCATCGGCGATCAGGACTACGGCGGAGTCATTTTCGCCGACCAGGAATAGGTTTCTGTATATGAACATGTAGGCCGAGTTTTCAGTTCGGGGGAGCCGTGACCTGTTGATCGTCGCGCCGGTTAGGGCCAAGTCCGACGCAGCGTATAGCCGAACCTCCGTCAGTTCTGAGGTTTCAGCCTCGATGGCGCCGATGTAGAAGCGTCCGGTGTAGGTAGCGAACGACTCAAGCAGCGAGAAGACCACTGCCAGCAGCCCGACTGCGCCGACCATGCCCCAGTGGCGCCACTTGAGGAAGGACAAAACGGGTGGGGGTAGACGCCTGGGGTGCGTGAGTAGGGCGGCCCAACATAGGTACGCCAAGCCGAACCAGAACGCCAGCCAACAGGCGGCGCCATAGGCCTGCATCAGGTCGCCCTCTGGCGAGTCCGCGCCGGCAGAAGTTGTGGCAACGACGGCTTGGAGAAGGACGAGCAGAGCGGCAGCGGCGATCAACGCGAGGGCAGCGATCCGGTGGCCCGCGATTGCAAGGAAGAGCGTCAGCTTATGCCCGGCCCACGCGCCCAAGAGTGCGGCGCCGAGAATGAACAGAAACACGGTCGCAGATCGAACACCGCTGACGGCGAGGTCGCGATCAGTGATTCCCAGGGCGCTGGGACTCAGACCGAACGCTGCGGCTTGGATGCGGGCACGCTGCCATCCGATGTACAGCGCCACTCCGCCGAACACGCCGACCGACCCCACGACCCAGCCCCAAACGGCTGGCAGCGACCGCGTCTGGGTCGCGCTAGGGCTATGTGATGACACCGATCCAAACTAGTCGCCGGGCTCCTGCGTGGCTGCCCCGAATGTTGAGTTCACTCATCTTGGCGAAGACAGTCGGGTGCCCTTAGCGGGATGGTCCGAATGTGTGACGTCGAGAACATTTCCCAGGCACCCGGTCTTGGTCAGCACCGCGAGGACTGCCCGCAATTTTCGCTCGGGTTGAGTAGTGGGCTGGGCAGCCAGGGATCCAACATCGAGAACGGACGTGGCCAGATGAATGTCTTTAGACGTGAACCCGCAGTAATAGGTGCGTTCCTTGAAGCGCTTGTTCCGTTTCTAGTGGCAGTCACGATCTTGGATTGGTCTCCAGAGCAGGTCGGAGCTGTCACTGCCGTGATCACCATGGCCGTCGGGGTCTACACCGCGTACGTCACCCATGACACACTTCTGAGTGCCGTTGTCTCGCTTGTCAAAGCGGGTCTAGCCCTGGGTGTGGCGTTCGGGCTCAACCTGACACAGGAGCAGACCGCGACGGCGATCGCTTTGCTCACCGCGACGCTTGGCCTCTATCAGCGAACCCAGACGTCACCGCTGGAGAAGGGTAGCTTTAAGACAGGAATCGAACCCGCGGACGCTGCGACGCCTCCATCGTGACTGTGCGGCCTGTCCTGATTGTTCTGAGCAGTTCAAAGTAAGCCTCCAGGAGTGGGTTTACCGCAGGCTCTTGCTGAGAACTGCTGCAGTGCGCAGACCGCCGGCTCGGCCTTCCTCGGTGCTAGAGCGGCCGGCGTCGAGGCGGGGAACAGAAGCGACTGTTCGCTGAATCACGTCACGCGCCGCGTCAGTTCCGTTCCCGGACGTCCGGTCCACCTCACCTGTTCGTGAGCTGGCGCGACGTGAAGGCCAACATGGTCTCCGCCCACATCCACGCGTTGGGCGGCGGGTGCTGTCGTACGAGGTTCGCACAGCTGAGACGCGTGTTGATGCACGATGCCTAGCGTTGTCCGAGGACATGCCAACCCGGGGCTTTGTGTGCCCAATTGTGTGCCCGGGTTAGACAGCAAAGAACCGGCTCTCACCCGAAAGACCAGGTGAGGGCCGGTTCTGATGTACGCCATGTAGGACTTGAACCTACAACCCGCTGATTAAGAGTCAGCTGCTCTACCAATTGAGCTAATGGCGCATGTCTTGGAGCCCGTCAGGCGCGCTCGGCGACGAGAAGAACAGTAGCAGCGGGCTCGGATGCGCCCCAAATCGAGGACGTCGTCAGCGGAGCTCCAGGACCGCTTGTGCGGCGTTGTGGCCGCCGAGGCCGGAGACGGCGCCGCCGCGGCGGGCGCCGGAGCCGCAGAGCAGGATGCTGCCGATGTCGGTGGCGACGCCCCAGCGGGCGGCGGGGGTGGTCAGGTCGGCGTCGTCGGGGGCCCAGGGCCAGGCGAGGTCGCCGTGGAAGATGTGGCCGCCGGGCATGGCCAGGTCGGCCTCGATCTCCTGGGGGATCTTGGCCTCGATGCACGGCTCGCCGTCCGCGGTCCGCGCGACGACGGAGGAGATCGGGTCGAGCAGGTGACGGTCGAGGGAGGCGATGGCGCGCTCGACGGCCTGCTCCTTGCGCTCCGAGCGCGTGGCCGGGTCCTCGAAGAGGGTCGCGGGAGCGTGCAGGCCGAAGTAGGTGAGGGTCTGGGTGCCGGGCGGTACGTCGCCGAGGATGGAGGGGTCGGTCAGCGAGTGGCAGTAGACCTCGCCCGGCATCTCGGTCGGCACCGAGCCGGAGGCGGCCTCGGCGTACGCCTTCTCGAGCTCGGAGTAGGACTCGCCGAGGTGGAGCGTGCCGGCGAAGGCGACCTTCGGGTCCGCGCCGGAGCGCAGCCGGGGGAGGCGCTCGAGGAGCATGTTGATCTTGAGCTGGGCACCCACCGGCTTGTCCGCGGCGGCAGGGGTGCGGCCGAGGAGGCCGTCGAGGACGTACGGAGCCAGACCGGAGAGTACGTAGTCGGCCGCCACGGTGTGGGAGCCGGAGGCGTCGGTCCAGGTGACCTCGGCCCCCTCGCCGACGGAGCCGCCGCGGATCGAGGTGACGGTCGCGCCGGTGAGGACCTGCGCCCCACCTGCGTACGCCGCCTTGGCGATCGCCCCGGTGACCGCGCCCATGCCGCCGATCGGGACCCGCCACTCCCCGGTCCCGTTGCCGATCAGGTGGTAGAGGAAGCAGCGGTTCTGGACCAGGCTCGCCTCGCCCAGGCCGGCGAAGGTGCCGATCAGGGCGTCGGTGGCGACCACGCCGCGTACCAGGTCGTTGACGAAGCGGCGTTCGATCGTCTCCCCGAGCGGCCGCTCGACGATGTCGCGCCAGATCGGCGCACCCACCTCCGAGCGGATTGCGGAACCGGTGGGAAGCGGAGAGGTGAGGGTCGGCGCGACGACCTGCGCGAGCTCGCTGACCTCGGAGTAGAACGACTGCCACGCAGCGTACTCCTCGTCCGACCCGGTCACCGCGCGGAAGCTCGCCGCGGTGGCGTCGCCCTCGGGCGTCTCCACGAGCAGGCCGGTGGCCCGCGAGCCGTCGAGGTAGGGGGAGTACGACGCGGTCTGCCGCGACGCGAGCTCGATGTCGAGCCCGAGATCGGTGCGGATCTGCTCGGGCAGCAGCGAGACCAGGTAGGAGTAGCGCGACAGCCGGGTCGGGAAGCCGTCGAACGCCTGGGCCGAGATCGCCGCGCCGCCGACGTGGTCGAGCCGCTCGAGCACCAGGACCGAGAGGCCCTCCCGGCTGAGATAGGCCGCGGCGGTGAGGCCGTTGTGACCGCCGCCGGCCACCACTACGTCGTACTTCTCCTGTGCCATGGCCCCGATCCTAGGAGGTGGCCAGAGCGGCGTTGGCCCGTTCGGTGAGGGTGGCCAGGACCCGCGCGGTCACGGCCAGGTCCTCGGCCGGGATGTCGGAGAAGAACGTCCTGGTCAGCGGCTGGGTCCGCTCGGTGATCTGCTGCTGGAGACGGTCGCCCTCCTCGGTCAGGGTGAGGCCGTCGGCGATCAGGCCGCGGGCGATCGCGGCGTCGAGATGCGACTCGACCTCGGCCGCGGAGACCTTGATGTTGTCGGCCGTCGATGCGACCAGATCGGCACGCGTGGCATCGCCCTGGCGCAGGTAGTTGAGCAGGAGCGACTGCTCGAAGGTCAGGTCGTAGTCGTCGAGCACGTTGAGGAGGTTCTTGCGCACGGCGAAGTAGGCGACGCCGAGGTTGGCGCCGGTGAGCGGAGGAGTGGCAACGGTCATGATCAGTCTCCAGATGTGGGATCGGTGTCGATGGGGGCGGCGAGCATCGCTTCGAGCGCTGCTTGCGCCTCGGCGGCACGACGGCTGTTGCGGCCGCCGAGCGGTGCGGTGAGCTGGTCGAGCAGCCGACCGGTCACCGCGATCGCCTCGCGGGTCACCTCGGTGCCCTCGGGCGTGATGACGAGGCGTACGGCTCGGGTGTCCTTGGTGTCGCGGACGCGCTCGATCCAGCCTCTCGTCTCGAGCTGGCGGGCGAGCTTGGAGACGTACATCGGCTCGAGGCCGGTGAGGTCGGCAAGCTGCTTCTGGGTCGGGGCCTCGGAGGCGCGGAGGCCGTGGAGGGAGGCGATGAGCGAGTACTGCGCATGGGTGAGCCCCAAGGGCGCGAGCGCTCTGTCCATCGACACCCGCAGACGCATGGCCAGGCGCCACACGACGTATCCGATCGTCTGCTTCTTCATGGAAGAAACCGTACATGTTGATCATAAACATGTATAGCAATTAAGAATGTCCGTGGTCCCTGGCAGGATCGGAAGCATGGCTGAGCGTCCTGAGGTCCCCGAGGCGATGGTGACGCGGCTGAGGGAGATCCTCACCGCCTTCCCGAAGTGCCTCGAGGACGACGCCTGGGTGGGGGTGCGCTGGCGTGTCGGCCAGGAGACGGTCGCGCACGTCTTCGGCGGGGAGGACCAGCTCTTCCGGATCGTCTTCCGGGGCGAACCCGACGAGGTGGTGGCCTTCGAGCACCTCGGCCACCCCTATTTCAAGGCGGGCTGGGGTGGCAACGTGGTCGGGATGATCCTCGACGACGAGACCGACTGGGACGAGGTCGCCGAGCTCCTGACCGACTCCTACTGCATCCAGGCGCCGGCCAAGCTGGCCGGTCTCGTCGAGCGTCCGTCGGTGACGACGGAGTAGGTCCGCTCACCTTGGGCGGGTGGCGTACGCCCGATCAACCAGCTTTCGCTGGTCACGCCCTGGTTTCTCGTGGCGCCGGTGATTCCGGTGCTCGTCTGCCACCTCGTGCCGTGGAGATGACTGCGAAGAGTTGCAGCCCGGATTGGGACTTTAGACCCTAGGCCGACCGGCCAGACTCCGGCATGTTACCTTGGCAAATCCAAGGGAACAGTTTCCCTTCCATGGCAACAAATTTCATAAGGAGTGCGTGTGCGTCGCATGGCCATGCTGATCCTCGGGGGAGCCGTTGCGGCGGCCGGGGTTGGCTGCGGTTCGGACAGTTCCATCGACTACGGGTTCTACAGCAACAACCACGGCGAGAACCCCGCGATGGAGAAGAAGGTGATCACCGTCGACAGCACCGAGAGGATCGAGCAGAACCAGCAGCTCGGGTTGACGGCTGAGGGAACCATCAAGGGCGAAGCACCCGGAATCCTGTTGAGGGTGATCGTGCAGGACGTCTTCGAGACGTCTTTCACGGACGGCACCGAGACCCCGCCGGGGTCGCGCGTGATGGCCGTCGAGATCCAGGTCGTCAACGCCGGGTCGAGGGTCTTCAACGACAGCCCGGCCACCGGCACGACGGTCATCGATGCCTCGGGCAAGAAGTACAAGAGCCTGCCCAGCACGGTGACGGTCGACGGCGGCGAGGTGTTCCCGAACCCGTTCGGTCTGCAGCCGCGTGACCAGCGGACGGCCCTGGTGCCGTTCGTCGTCCCGGTCGGGGTGAACATCAAGCAGGTCGGGTTCCAGATCGACAAGGGCGGCGAGAGCGGCCTGTGGCGGGTTCCGTAAGCCAGAACCTTTAAATCTGAATCCAGCATCAGCCTCCAGGCAACCTTCTGGCGGCATTACGCGTCACCATCTCTGTGGTGATGAGACGATGAGTCTTCTCGGACGTAATGCTGCGTGGTCAAACAGGAGGTGTGGTGCGGGTCCGGGTCCTAGGTGCCGTCGAGCTGGTGTGTGACGACGGCACGGTGCAGAAGCTGTCGCGCACGCGGCGGACTCTGCTTGCCCTGCTGGCGGCCGCGCGCGGAGCGCCGGTCTCCTCGGACCTCCTGGTCGACGAGCTGTGGAGAGGTTCACCCCCGGCGACGGGGGTGAACCTGCTTCACCAGCGCGTCCGTGACCTGCGCCGGGCACTCGGCGAGGATCGCCGCCATCTGCAGAGCCGGGCGAACGGCTACGCGCTGGTCGGCGCCGACATCGACCAGGCCCGCTTCGAGGAGCTGGTCGAGCAGGGCCGTACCTCGGCCGAGGCCGGAGACCACGAGCGGGCCAGCATGCTCTTCGACGCGGCCCTGGGACTGTGGACCGGGGGCGCGTACGGCTCGGTCGGTGAGTCGCCGATGATCGCGACTGAGGCCGCTCGGCTCGAGGAGCTGCGGCTCGTCGCCGTCGAGTCCCGGGCCGCCGCTGATCTGGCGCTCGGCCGGCAGGCCGCGGTCGTGGCCGACCTGGGACCGATCGTCCGGGCCAATCCGCTCCGGGAGGGCCTGTGGCTGCTGCTGATGACGGCGCTGTGGCATTCCGGCCGCACGGCGGAGGCCCTGGACGCCTACCAGCGTCTCTTCCGTGTCCTCCGCGACGAGCTCGGGGTCGAGCCGTCCAAGGACGTACGCGACCTGCAGCTGCGGATCATCGAGGGAGACGATCCCGAGCCGGTGCCGGCACGGACGTACGAGGAGATCGTGCCGCGCCAGCTGCCGCCGGTCGTCGCCGCCTTCGCCGGCCGCGAGGACCACCTGACGACGCTCGACGAGCTGGTGGCGAAGGAAGACGGCGGGGCCGTCGTGATCTCGGCGATCGCGGGCACGGCCGGGATCGGCAAGACGACGCTGGCGCTCTACTGGGCGCACCGGACCGCTCCCCGCTTCCCGGACGGCCAGGTGTTCGTGAACCTGCGCGGCTTCGACCCGTGTGACGCGCTCGACCCGTTGGACGCGCTCGGGGTGCTGCTCGAGGCGTTCGGGGTGGAGCGGTCCCGCCAGCCCCAGGACATCGACGGCCGGGCGGGGCTGCTGCGCAGCAAGCTCGCCGGCAAGCGGGTGCTGCTCGTGCTCGACAACGCCCGCGACAGCGAGCAGGTACGCAGCCTGATCCCCGGCAGCCCGGGCTGCGTGACCCTGGTGACCAGCCGGAACAGGCTCTCCGGCCTGGTCGCGGAGGCCGGTGCGAGTCCGATGGAGCTGGGCCTGCTCAATGACGCCGAGGCCTATGAGCTGCTGGCCGGGCGGCTCGGTGAGGACCGTCTCCTGGCTGAGCCCGAGGCCGTGGAGCGGATCATCGAGCTGTGCGCCTCGTTGCCGCTGACGCTCTCGGTCGTGGCCGCCCGGGCGGCGATCCGGCCGGCCTACTCCCTCGCCGACCTGGCCGAGGAGCTCGGCGAGTCCCGCCTGGACGGGTTCGGCGGCGGGCGCGGTGACCTCCGGGCGACCTTCTCGTGGTCGGTCCGGCACCTGTCCGACGCCGCGGCCCGGCTGTTCCGGCTGATCGGCCTGCATCCCGGGCCGACGCTCACCTGCGTGGCCGCGGCCAGCGTGGCCGGGATCTCCCGCGTGCGCGCCCGCCGCCTGCTCGACGAGCTCACCGAAGCCAACCTGCTGACCGAGGTCGCGCCCGGACGGTTCGTGCTGCACGACCTGCTCCGGGAGTACGCCGCCGACCTCGCCACCGGCGAGCCCGCGGAGGTCCGCGAGGCGGCCGAGCTGCGGATGATCGACCACTACGTCTTCAGCGCTCGGGCGGTGCACAGCGCCTACGACCCGCACCAGCGCCACCTCGATGCGCAGGAGCCGATGCGCGACGGGGTCACCCCCGAGGTCGTCGGCGACAGCGTCGAGGCGCTGGCCTGGATCGGCACCCAGCTGCCGGTGATCTCCCGGGTGATCGACGTCGCCGTCGCCCGGGGACTCGCACCCGATCGGATCGTGCTGCTCGTCGGTGCCCTCGAGCGTCTGCTCGACCTCCAGGGACGCTGGATCGAGCTGGCAGCGCTGGCCGAGGCCGCGCTCCCGGGTGTGCGCCGCAGCGTCTCGCAGGGCGGCGACCCCGCCGGGCTCGGCGTCATGCACCGCGCCGCCGGGGCGGCCTGCGGGCGCCTAGGGCGTGTCGAGGATGCCCTCGACCACCTCGGCCGTGCCCTCGACCTGGCGATGGAGTCCGCCGACCTGGTGGGCGAGGGGAAGACCCTGCACCGGCTGGCCACCGTGGCCACGGCCTCCGGCGATCATGCCGGGGCTGCTGCGTACGCGGCTCGGGCGGCGGAGGTCTTCGCTCGCGCGGGCGACCCGATCCGGGCGGCCTGGACAACCGGGCGGCTGGGTCTCTACGAGGCCCTCGACGGTGCGTACGAGTCCGGGCTTCGTCACTGCGAGGCGGCGCTCGAGGAGCTGCGCCGGGTGGCGCCCGGCTACCGCAGCGAGGGCAACGTCATCGCCACCATCGGCTGGATCCACCAGCAGCTCGGCTCCGTCGACGAGGCGGCCGGTCACTTCGAGGAGGCCGTGACCAAGCTCCGTGCCGCCGGCGACCTGCCCGGTCTGGCCGACGCGCTCGGCCACCTGGCCGACGCCCGCGCAGCCCTCGGCAAGGACGAGGACGCCCGCTGCGCGAGGGTCGAGTCCGCCTCGATCCTCGCGCAGCTGGGCTGACCGCTCCGGCTACGCCGTGGGCAGCTTGTAGTCGGCGTACTCCTCGCGCAGCGTCTTCTTGGAGAACTTCCCGACCGAGGTCTTGGGCACCTCGTCGATGAAGACCACGTCGTCGGGCACCTGCCACTTGCCCAGGTTCTCGGCCAGGTAGCCGAGCAGCTCCTCCTTGGTCACCGACTCGCCGTCCTTGACCACCGCGAAGGCCAGTGGCCGCTCGCCCCACTTCGGGTGCGGCACCGCCACGACGGCCGCCTCGGCGATGCTCGGGTGGCCCATGATGAGGTTCTCGATCGCGACGGTCGAGATCCACTCGCCACCCGACTTCACCAGGTCCTTGGTGCGGTCGACGATGCGTACGTAGCCCAGCGGGTCGATCGCGGCGATGTCACCGGTGCGCAGCCAGCCGTCGGGCGAGAACGACGTCGGTGCGTCGACCTTGTAGTAGCCCGACGCGATCCACGGGCCGCGGCACTCGAGCTCGCCGGTCGTCTCGCCGTCCCACGGAAGCTCGTCGGTGGTCCCGGGCTCCACGATGCGGAGCTCGACGCCGACGGCCGGGATGCCAGGGGACGTACGGTAGTCGGCCTTCTCCTCCTCGGAGAGGTCCGTGATCTCGGCGCGCTCGTTGAACACGCTGCCGAGCGGCGACATCTCGGTCATGCCCCAGGCCTGGGTGATCGGCAGGCCGATCGCCTCGCGCCAGGCCTCCGAGAGCGACTTCGGCACCGCGGAGCCGCCGCAGATGACCACCCGCAGCGAGGAGAGGTCGGCGTCCTTCAGCAACGGGACCATGCCCATCCAGATCGTCGGTACGCCGGCCGCGATCGTCACCTTCTCGGCCTCGAGGAGCTTGATGATGCCGGGAGGCGAGAGGTCGGGGCCGGGCAGGATCAGGTTGGCGCCGGCCAGCAGGGAGGAGTGGGCGAAGCCCCAGCCGTTGGCGTGGAAGAAGGGCACCACCGGAAGCACACGGTCGCGGTCGTGGGTGCCGAAGAGGGTGCCGGCCAGGGAGGCCAGCGCGTGCAGGTACTGCGAGCGATGGGTGTAGACGACGCCCTTCGGGTTGCCGGTGGTGCCGGAGGTGTAGCAGATCCCGGCAGCGGTGCGCTCGTCGGTGACCCGGCCCTCGATCGCCGCCTCCTCGGCGTCGGCCATCAGCTCCTCGTAGGAGACGACCCGCGGGTCCTCGGGAAGCGGGGTCGGCGCGCCGTCATCCATCACGACGATGTGCTTGAGCGTGGTCAGCTGGGGGAGAAGCGGAGCCAGCAGACCGAGCAGCGACCGGTCCACGAAGACGGCCTCGTCCTCGGCGTGGTTGAAGGTGTAGACGAGCTGTTCCGGGAAGTAGCGGATGTTGCCGGTGTGCAGCACCCGCCCGGTGCAGGGGACGGAGTAGTAGAGCGCGAGGTGGCGCAGGGTGTTCCACGCGAAGCTCGCGACCCGGCCGTCCTCGGAGATGCCGAGCCGGTCGAGGACGGTGGCCTGCTTGCGTACCTCCACGGCCAGGTCCTTGAACGTGTTGCGCTCCAGACCGGTGGCGGTCTTGGTGACGATCTCCCGCGTCGGGAAGACGCGCTCGGCGCGCCGGATGATCGTGTCGATGGTCAACGGTGCGTCTTGGATCAGTCCTTGCATGCTGCACATCGTGACCCAACGTGGCGTGCGTCACAACGTCTTCCGCGAACTTCTTGCCGGGCGATGCGGCCGACCTGTGGCGCGCGGGATGCCCAGCGGTCAGAATCGTCTGCGTGAGCACTCTCTTCGTCGCGGCCGGTGGTGGGGGTGATGCGCTCGGCGTGCTCCTGGCGCGTCGGGTACTCGAGCCCGAGATGGACGACGGCGACGTCCTCGTGTCGACCTGCGCCTGGGAACGGCTCCGCATCGACCCGGTGCCCGGCCCACGCTCGCGCGGCGACTTCATCGGGCTCCGCCTGGTCGACGGCGTCCGGGCGGAGATATCGACCACGACGGACACTCTCCCGCCGGGCCGGTCTGTGCTGCCGCGGCTTGCCGGCGACGTCGACGCGCGCCTCTTCCTGCACGACCTCGCGGACGGTGCGGTCGGACTCGCCGAGCAGCTCCAGCACCTCGCTCGGGCGCTCGGTGCCGACTCGCTCACGGTCGTCGACGTCGGTGGCGATGTGGTCGCCCGGGGAGACGAGCCCGGCCTGCTGAGCCCGTTGGCCGACTCGCTCACGCTGGCCGCGGCGTTGCGCACGGGCCTGCCGGTGCGGCTCGCCGTCGTCGGCCCCGGTGTGGACGGGGAGCTCCCGGCGGAGCAGGTGATCGCCATCCTCGGTGGGCTCGGTGGGATCCATGCGGGAACGCTGGGGACGGCGGATGTGGACCGGGTCGGCGACTCGCTCGGCTGGCATCCCACCGAGGCGACGACGCTGGCCGCGGCAGCCGCGCGGGGCCTTCGGGGCGCCGTGGAGATGAGACGAGGGCAGACCCCCGTCCCGGTGAGCGAGGCGAGTGCGACCGTGTGGCGCCTCGATGCCGTCGTGACGTACGACTTCCCGCTCGCCGAGGCGCTGATCAACACCCGCTCCCTGGGGAGCGCCGAGACGATCATCCGCGGCATCACCACCGTCGACGAGCTCGACTACGAGCGGCAACGGGCCCGGGAACGTCGCGAGATCCCGTCGCGAACCGTGACTGCTGCCGACATCGCTCACGCGAGCCTCGCTCGAGGCGCCTCGCACATCACCACTCGCCGCCTTCTGGAGGCGACGAGCGGGGACGTACCGAGCTACGAGGCGGCACGCTTCGACGGGCTCGGGCTGTGGGCGTTGGAGGCTCTCGCCCGGGGTTGAGCCCGAGGTCGAGTCCGGTCAGACGACGGCCTCGGAAGTGGTGAGGGCCAGAGCCGGGGTGGAGGCGGCGCGCGGCCAGACCTCGGCGAGGATCTCGACCCCGCGCCGGACGAGCTCGGGGCGGGGCGTGATCGCCAGCCGCAGATGGCGCTCGTAGGCGCCGTCGACCCCGAACCGCGGCCCGGCGGTGACGAGCAGTCCGTGGGGGCGGGCGGCGAGGGTGAGCTGGGAGCTGACCGGCGCGGGCAGACCGACCCAGGCCGAGAGTCCGCCGTCGATACGCGGCGGCAGCTCCCAGTCAGGAAGGTGCTCGCGCATCGCGTGGTAGAGCGCGGCGCGGCCCGCGGCGAGCTGCGCGGCGCGCTCCTCGAGGATCTCGGGCAGATGCCGGAACAGGATCGTGGTGACGAGCTGCTCCCAGATCGGGGTGCCGAGGTCGGTGGCCGAGCGTCCGCTGGCGATCTGGGTCAGCAGCACCGGGTCGGCGCGGATCCAGCCGACCCGCAGCCCGCCCCACAGCATCTTGCTCGCCGAGCCGATGTGGACGACGCGGGCCTGGTGCTCGCCGGCCATCGCGGCCAGCGGCGGGAACGTGTGCGGGCGGTCGATGTTCAGCTCGGCGGTGGTGTCGTCGGCCACCAGGAGGGTGTCGACCTTCGCAGCGGCGTGCAGCAGCCGGAGCCGGTCCTCGGTCGACATCGAGCGAGACGTCGGGTTGTGGAAGTCGGGCATGACGTACGCCATCACGGGGGTGGTCCGGGCGATGGCCGCCTCCATCGCGGGCATGTCCCAGCCGGCGTCGGTGGTCACCGGACTCGTGATGATCCGGGCTCCGGCGAGGCTCAGGGCGTCGTACGCGTTGGGGTAGGACGGGCTCTCGGCGTAGGCCCGGTCGCCGCGGTGGATCACGGTGCGGGCGAGCAGGGCGATGGCGCTCTGGCCGCCGGTGGTCACCATGATCTGGTCGGGGTCGGTCGGCAGGCCGCGGTCGGTGTAGCGCGCCGCGATCTCCGCGCGAAGCTCCTCGATGCCCCACAGGGTGTAGCCGGGGCCGGTCATGTGGTCGGCCAGCCGCCGGGTCGCCTCGATCGCGGCCTCCGGGAGCCGCCGGGTGGCGGGCAGAGTGGCCCTGACCAGGTCGATCTCGCCGCCCTCGGTGAACGAGTCGGGCGCGGTGGGTGGGAGCTTCGTCGTCGTACCCGACCCCTGGACGCTCAGTGCGTACCCGTGCTCACGCAGGCGCCGGTAGGCGGCCGTGATCGTGGTGCGGCTCAGCATCAGCCGCTCGGAGAGCTCCCGCTCGGACGGGAGACGTACGTCGGCGGAGAGCCGGCCGTCGATCAGCAGCAGCTGGATCCGTTCGGCGAGGTTCTCGTACGCCGGGCCCTCTCCTTGCCACTGACCGAGCAGGCCAGCGAGCGCAGTGGCACCGATTCTTCCGCGAGGCATGAGGCCACCTTACCGCGATTGGCTTCTTTACCTTCGATTGGACCCGTGATTGGCTTTGCAATCGTGAAGGATCTCTCTGTGAAGTCGCTCTCCTGGTTGATAACTGGACTCTTCCTCTACGGCATCGCACTTGCCATGCTCCTGCGGGCCTCGCTCGGCGTCGGGCCGTGGAACGTGCTGACCTCGGGTCTGGTCGAGGTCACCGGCATCTCGTTCGGCCTGATGACCAATCTGATCGGGCTCGGCGTGCTGCTGATATGGATCCCGCTGCGCCAGCGGCCCGGGATCGGGACGGTGCTCAACGTGCTCCTGGTCGGCACCTCGGCCGACATCGGCCTGTGGCTCATCCCGCCCGTCTCCAGCGTGTTCGTCCAGATCGCGATGTTCGCGGGCGGGCTGTCGCTGCTGGCCGCGGCGACCGGCATCTACATCGCGCCGGGCCTCGGCCCTGGCCCGCGCGACGGCCTGATGACCGGCCTGCACCAGCGGACCGGCGCCCCGGTCTGGCTCTGCCGTGCGGGCGTCGAGATCACCGTCCTGGCGATCGGCTGGCTGCTCGGCGGACTGGTCGGCATCGGCACCGTCGCCGAGGCGCTGCTCATCGGTCCGATGGTGCACCGCACCCTGCCGTTCTTCCGGACCCTGTACGCCGGGCGGGCGGCCGCTGCGGCGCTCAGCGCCGAAACACGCGCGAGTGCATGATTTAACCCACACGAATTTCCTGTGGCGCCCCCAACGGATTCCAACCTGCGCCCGTCGGATTAGAAGGCCGACGGGATCAGGTAGAGAAATGTTCTCGTGAGAACTTTTCTGCGTGGTTCCGGGCGTACTTGTTCTCATTGTTTGTCGGTGTCCAACGGGGGAGTGCGTCTGTATTGCGCCGGGGCGCTCCCCTCGTGGTAGTCCAGTTCGGTGCCACTGTGCCGATAGCCAGCCAAGATTGCTCGGCGGTGCTCGGTGTCAAGAGTGACCGTAGGTCATCGCGCAGTGACTCGTTAGCGCTCTTGATGCCGGGCGGCGTCGTGCAAACCCCGGGGATCGGGGCGGGGGCCGGAGGTGCGATTGTGCGCCTGGCCATACACGGCTTCCCCTAAGGGGTTTATGTTCTCGGCGGCGTGTACTCAGCTCGGGCCGGTGAAGGAGATGTTTGTGGACGTAACAGTGAAGATCAAGCCTGGGCTCAGTGCCATGGATCGCGGGGTGGTCGAGGATGCGATTGTTGAGGCGCTCGACGCGCAACACCCAGGTTGGGGCGAGGTCACCGGCGGGGGCGGGTTCATCGATGGATCGATGTCGGACATTGACTTCGAGTTCAACATGGCCGTCGATGGCGAATCTGTGGTGAGGCTGATGGGGGAGGCCGCATTGGAACTGCTTCGCGGGGCTACCACCGAGCCGGTGGCCTGGAACGTGTGTGTCTCTGCCGACGGTGACGTGGACTGGTCCGGCGCTGTGGAGTAAGGCCGCTCTGCCCTGAGGGTGAGCACTTGAGCTACTGGCTCGGATGCTCTTCTTCGCTTTGGCCCGGTGCCGTCGGGACGGCTGGAGAAACCGCGAATGCGGTTGGCATGTCGAACCATGCAAGCCCAAGAATCCGTGTCGGTAACAGCCTTCGCCCGATGGCTGGCTCAGGCTGCTGGTGCCAGTGCGGCGTTCGGTCTCCTGGTGCGGTGTTCTGTGCCAAAGTTCCGTCATGGCTCAGGATCGGACCGCGTCGCCGCTGCTTGGCTGGAGCACGCTGGTGCTGCTCCTTGCGGCTGCGATTTCTTTCGTCGTTCCGGTCACACTGTTCGCCTTTGCGTCAGCCGACGATGGCGTTGCCGTCGCCGATGCGCCGGTGACGGTTGAGGCACCGGCCCACCGCACGTGGGGCATCTACACCGACGACGCCGACAACTCGGGCTACAGCGCATTCTGCTCGGTCAACGACAGTGCGGGCCGGCCGGTCGAGTTCCGCGATCCTGGCGCCACGGTTTCGGCGTCAGAAACCGAGATGCTCGACCACGAGTTCACCACCCCCGAGGACGGGACGTTCACGGTCGAGTGCCAGGCGGACAACGCATCGGTGCGCGTCGGCCCGGTAGGCAACCTGCCATCGGTTCTCATCGGTACCTTGATCGCGGCGGGCCTGGGCCTTACGGGAATTGCTCTGGGCGTCTTGTGGCTGACGAGAAGGGGCTCGGTCTACACACCGACACCCGCAGCCTGAACGTAGACCCGTTTCGCACTCATACCCGATACCCGGCTGCATTCGAGGTACCCGGCAAGACCCGCGCAGAAGTGGCTGATACTCGATGTATGACGACGTCGCTGGTTTCCCCGAGGTGCATCCGATCGCGTCGAAACGCACGGGGCGACGCATCCGGCGGCACGACTGCCACGCCGATCCTGGACTGGGCCTCGCCCGAGATCGTGACCATGAGTCCGGTCGATCCCGACCTCATCAACGCCCGCGAGTTCCTCATAGAGGTCCACGCCCACATCGCGCGGACAATCCGGCCTGTTTATGCGATGGATGATCGCCAGCCGGCATCAGTGACGGTGAGGCGGGGTCGCGGCTCTTGCAGCCAGCGACTGGCCGTTCTCGAGGCCGTGGCGCGTCGAGCTGGGATCGTCACGCGTGTGAGGGGCATCGCCGTGGACGGCTCTTTCTGGTACCCGCGGTTCCCGCGCCTGAAGTGGCTTGTACCGGACCGGGTGATCCTTGCGTGGCCAGAGTTCATGGTCGATGGGCACTGGACGCAGGTCGGCGAGTTGTACGGATCAATCGAGGAGATGTCCGCCTGTGGCCTCGGGTTCACCAACGCAGACGGCGAGACGCTCTTCGATGCTATCGCCCGCACTGCGATCGATTGGGACGGCCGAAGCGGCATTGAGTCATGTGACCTCTCTGCGGTCGTGAAGGAGGACCTCGGCTACTTCGACTCACGCGACGACCTATTCGGCGCCCGCGGACAGACCCTTGCCTGGCTCCCGCGATGCCTGGCCGACCAAGCCATGGGCCGCCGGTCTGCGTCGGCGGCCCTTCGGCTTTGAGTCTCGGATCGGAAGGCCGGTCATGCGGCGGATCCCTCGGACATCGCCACCCGGTACCCCAAACTCATAGGCGAGACCATCAAGGTCGCCCTGGTCGGCTTCACGCCCCATGACCTTCGACGCACCGCCGCATCGTTGGCCGTTGGAGCCGGAGTCAACGTAAAAGCTGTGCAACGAATCTTGGGCCACGCATCGGCCGCGATGACTCTCGATGTGTACGCCGGCCTCTTCGCCGATGACCTCGACGCCGTGGCCGGCGCGATGGATGAGCTCTTCGCCGGGCTCGTAGACGGCGTGGTCGAAGTCCTGCTGGGGAACTGGTGGACGAAGTCGCCGACTACCTGACCGATCACGGTGTGCCCGAAGTGCGCCCTCAGGACCCCGAAAACGGTGACGAAGGGCGACACGCCGAAGGTCGTGAAGATGTCGGACCAGGTATTTTTTCTGGCGCCCCCGACAGGATTCGAACCTGTGACCGTCGGATTAGAAGGCCGATGCTCTATCCAGCTGAGCTACGGAGGCGTGGCCTGTGTGAGCACCCCGCTGGAAGGGGGTTTGCGCAGGCCGCGCACGATCTTACCGGTGCCCGTATCCCCTGTGTGCATCGGAATCCGAAACGCTGGCCGGAGTGTTACCAAGGTGTGGGGGGTATTTGGGTGCACTGTCCCCACACTGTCGACGTGAGTGTCCGATTGGCGGACCACGAGGGTTCGAGACTGGGCCCGATCATCGGTAAGGTCCCCGGACATGACTATGGAGTCCATGTGCACCTCGTGCGGTGCAGCCGTCACCGGTATGCGCTTCTGCACAGGTTGTGGGACCCCCGTCAGAAGCGCTCATCAGCCGCCGTCGCAGGGTGCACCGGAGCCGGTCGCACCGCCGCGACTGCCGCAGCGGGGTGCCGATCCTGAGCAGGGTGGTCTGTCGTTGCCGAGGCGTGGGCAGGGAAGTGCTGCGCCCGCGCCCGAGGCCGACACGGAGCCGGCCCCGTTGCCGCTCGAGCAGGTCAGGCGTACGCCGGGGGCCTCGATGGCGCCCCAGCTGAGCATGACCGCGCCCAGCGGTGAGCAGCCGGCCTTCGGTGGTGGCATGGCCCCGCCGCCGGCAGGTTCGGACGGTGGTGGCCTGTTCGGGCTCGCGGCGCGTACGCCGAAGTTCGAGCCGGAGCTCGCCTCCCAGTCGCAGTCGCTCTTCCTGCCCAAGCGCAAGCGCGTCGCGGAAGAGCCCGAGCCGGCCCCGGAGCCGGATCCTGAGCCCGAGGCACCGGTGGCCGCACCGGCGCCGCTGCCGGATCTCCCGACGCGGCCGGCAGCACAGGACCGCGCGGCCGAGCCGCTCGCGCCTGCGCCCGCCCCCGCCCCCGCGCCCGAGCCGCAGATGCCGGAACCGCAGGTGCCGCAGACCCCGGAGCCCATGGCCGCGCCCCCGCTGCCCGAGCGTCCGGCCGCTGCTTACCACCAGAGCGGGGAGCACCCGACCTTCGTCGAGCCCGCGCCGCAGTTCGGTGGCCAGGCCCCCGAGTCGGCCTACGAGGCGACCCACGAGGCGATGCCGCCGGTCGAGCGACGCCAGCCCGAGCCGGTCCGTCCGGACGAGACCCAGGTCGCGATGAGCCCCCGGTTCGACGCCGTCGACGAGGAGGCCTCCGGAGGCACCCGTCCGCGCGACGAGTTCGAGCAGTTCGCGCCGCCGCAGCCGCAGTTCGACGCCCCTGCACCCGAGTCGCGCTACGACGACGGCCAGCCCGATCTCGGCCAGCCCGACCAGGGCCAGCAGGCGCCGACGTACGGTGACCCCGCCTACGCCCCGCTCGCACCGCAGCTGGAGCCGGACCAGGGCCAGTGGTCGCCGGGCTACGACCAGCCCTACGGACAGCCGTACGGACAGGGCGCTGACCAGGGCTTCGACCAGGCGTACGAGCAGTCCTACGGCCAGCCGCAGGACCGGTCCCAGGACGACTTCGGCCAGCCGTACGGTGACCCCTACGGCCAGAACCCCTACACCGATGCCACCCTCGTCGGGCAGCCGCCGGTCGGCGGCGGGCCCAACACCCCGGCGCCGCCGCCGATGGCGCCGCAGGGCTACGACCCGTACGGGAACGGCTACGACGCCCGCTACGAGCCGCAGCGCGGTCAGGGCGGTCAGGGCAAGGGCCCTGGTGGTCTCGACCTGAAGCGCTGGGGCCTGATCGTCCTCGCGCTGGCCGTCGTGGTCGCGATCATCGCCTTCGTCATCGGTCTGACCAGGAACGACGACGCCAACGCGAAGACCGGCTCCACCACGGATGCCACCACGACCGAGGGCGGTGCCGCGGCCGAGGCGAAGAAGATCGACGACCTCATCAAGACCTCGGCCAAGGACAAGGCGGCCATCGGTACCGCTCAGGCCGACCTCGAGGCCTGCGAGAACATCGACGAGGCGATCCAGACCTTCCAGGACGCCGCGGCCTCCCGCGAGAAGCTGGCTGCGGATGTCGCCAAGATCGACACCGCCGTCCTCCCGGGGTCGCGGAAGCTCGTCAAGAACCTCGAGTCCGCGTGGATGACCTCGCAGAACGCCGACCTCGCCTTCGCGGCCTGGGGCGAGAAGCGCAGGGTCAACGCCGACGGCGAGTGCGTGGGCGGCAAGGGCAAGCTGGAGAAGGCGACCACGCTCAGCCTGGCCAGCCACGACCCGAAGAAGGCGGCCGCCAAGGCGTGGGGGCCGATCGCGGAGGAGTACGGCCTCGAGCCCGTCGAGTGGAAGAAGCTCTGAGCTCAGCGTGAGCGGAGGTACGCCGCCATCGCCCGTTTGATGGCGGCGGCTGTCCGCGCCTGGAACCGGTCCGACTTCAGCAGGCGCGCGTCCTCGGCGTTGCGCATGTTGCCGGTCTCGAGGAGCACCTGCGGCACCGTGGTGAGGTTGAGGCCGGCCAGGTCGTCGCGCTCCACGAACCCGCCCTCACCGAGGTAGGAGGCCAGCGGCATCCCGGTCTTCCGCATCTCGGTGCGGAGCAGCTGCGCGTAGCGTCGCGAAGGCTCGACGACCTCGTCGTTGGTGCCCGACGGCACCGGGATCAGCAGCGAGTAGCCCCGCTCGGAGGCGGCCGCGCCGTCGGCATGGATGTCGATCGCGACGTCGGCCTTCGCGTCATTGATGATCTTCGCGCGCTCGTCGATGCACGGCCCGACCCCGTCGTTGCTGTCGCGGGTCATGACCACCTTGGCGCCGGACTCGCGCAGATCGGCCGCGAGCTTCGTGGCCACGGCCCAGGTGAAGTCGGTCTCCGGGTAGCCGTCGTCGGTCGCGGTGCCCGTCGTGTTGCACGGGCTCTGCGAGCGCCCGTTCCACACCGGTTCGTTGATCACCTCGGGCGCGCCCGCGTTGCCGCCGTTGTGGCCCGGGTCGATGCCGACCACGGCTCCCGCGAAGACGTCGTCAGAGCTGCTCGACGCCGGCGCGGACGCCGTCGCTGATGTGGCGGGCTGCTGCCGTGGCGTACTTCCTGGACTGCAGGCCATCAGGGCCGAGGCCAGGGCGACGCAGCCGGCCACGGCGATCGCTGACCGAGGTAACTCGGTCAGCACCCGCTTCCCTCGTGGAACTCCACGAGGGAAGCGCGACTCGACTGAGTTACCTCGGTCAGCATTCACCTCACAGATACTGACCCATCCACGCCTCGACGTCGTCGGCCGTACGCGGCAGGCCGGCGGAGAGGTTCACGGAGCCGTCCTTGGTGACGACGATGTCGTCCTCGATGCGGATGCCGATGCCGCGCAGCTCCTCGGGGACGAGCTTGTCCTCCTTCTGGAAGTAGAGGCCCGGCTCGACGGTGAGGACCATGCCCTCCTGCAGCGGTCCCTCGATGTAGGCCTCCTTCGACGCGGAGGCGCAGTCGTGGACGTCGAGGCCGAGCATGTGGGAGACGCCGTGGAGGGTCCAGCGGGAGTAGGTCTTGTTGTCCTCGGAGAGCGCCTCGTCGACCGAGACCGGGAGCAGACCGAGGTCGTCGAGGCCGTGGGCGAGGATCTCCATGGCGGCGAAGTGGCCGGCCCGGAAGGTCACGCCCGGGCGGATCGCCTCGATGCCGGCCTGCTGGGCCTTGTAGACGAGCTCGTAGAGGTTGCGCTGCAACGGCGTGAAGGTCCCGGAGATGGGAAGGGTGCGGGTGATGTCGGCGGTGTAGAGGTTGTGGCCCTCCACGCCCATGTCGAGCAGCACCAGCTCACCGGGGACGATCGGCCCGTCGTTGTCGATCCAGTGCAGCGTGGTGGCGTGGGACCCGCCGCCGACGATCGAGTCGTAGCCGAGGTCGTTGCCCTCCGCGCGGGCGCGGCGGAAGAAGGTGCCCTCGATCCAGCGCTCGCCGTGCTTCAGGACCTGATCCCACTCGCGCACCGCGTCGGTGAAGCCCCGCACGGTGATGTCGCAAGCCTCCTTGAGCTCGCCGAGCTCCCACTCGTCCTTGATCAGGCGCAGCTCGGAGAGCGCCTTGGCGAACTCCTCGTCGCGGGCGGCCTCGGCCGGGGCGACCAGCTTGTCGACGTCGGCCGAGACTCCGCGAAGGACGCGGGTCGGGGTGTTGCCGGCGAGGTCGGACTCGAGCTGGTCGACGTGGCGTACCTCGATGCCCAACGAGTCGGAGAGCTCACGGGCCGAGGGACGCGCACCGGCCCAGAGCGCGCCGTACTGACGGTCGCGGAAGAACTCGTCGGTGTCGCGGCCGCTGCGCGGGCGGGCGTACAGGACCGAGGAGCCGTCGGGCTCGATCACGGCGACGGCGTCGGAGGTCTGGTTGCCGGTCAGGTGCACGTGGGCGGTGTCGGCGCGGAAGCGGTAGTCGGTGTCGTTGGCGCGGACCTTGTAGGTGCCGGCCGGGACGACCAGGCGCTCACCCGGGAAGATGCCCGAGAGGCGCTCCCGGCGGGCGGCCGCCCATGGCGTGATCGGATGCTCGGGAACCTCGACCTCGCGGTCGTCCCAGCCCTCCCTCATGAACTTGGACCACGCCTCCGGAACCGTCTGGTCGTGGCTCTCGGTGTGGTCGTCTGCAGGAGTGGGGGCGCCTTTGTCCGTCATACCGGAATCGTACGCCGCGCCGGATCGACAACGCTCGTGAGTTCCCAGGCCACGCGGGTGGCGAGGACGTCTCGATCGGTGTCTGGTCGCACGTGCGGTCCGGCCGCCCGATAGTCTGGCGCGCATGGGGGCGATCCCGAAGGATCCGACGAGAAGCAACCGCACGTTCACCATCGTGGTGGGCGTGCTTGTCGTGCTGACCTCTTTGCCGGTGCTCGGCATCGTTCTGCTCAGCACCAGCGTCGTCAACGACCATCTTGCCCCGACCGGCGCGATCCTGGGAGTGCTCTTCGCGGCCATCCCGGTGGTGCCGCTGGTCTACGCCTTCCTGTGGCTGGACCGCTACGAACCCGAGCCGAAGTCGCTGCTCGCGCTCGGCCTGGGGTGGGGCGCCTTCGTCGCGGTCGCGGCCGCGCTGATCGTGCAGAGCGTCGGGGCGCTGCTCGCCGGGTGGAGCGAGCCGACCCAGCTCGCGATCGTGGCTCCGGTCACCGAGGAGGCGGCCAAGGGGCTGTTCCTCTTCGTGCTGCTGGTCTGGCGTCGCCACCTCCTCGACGGGGTGCTCGACGGGATCGTCTACGCCGGCATGGTCGGCATCGGCTTCGCCTTCACCGAGAACATCCTCTACCTGGGCGGCACCTACAACGGCACGCCCGGCATGGGCGACAGCTCCACGGGACACATCGGTGAGTTCACCGCCGTCTTCGTGATGCGCTGCCTGTTCAGCCCCTTCGCGCACCCGCTCTTCACCGCCTTCACCGGCATCGGTATCGGCATCGCGGTGGTCACGCGCAAGCGTTGGCTGAAGATCGTGGCGCCGCTGCTGGGCTACGCCATCGCGGTGCTCGCCCACGGCACCTGGAACGGCTCGACACTGCTCTATGACGGGGCCGGGTTCCTGCTGGCGTACGTCGTGGTGATGGTGCCCGCGTTCGTCTCGATGGTGGTCTTCGCGGTGTGGCGGCGAAAGTCCGAGCGCATCGTGCTGACCCGGTCGCTGACCGACGCCGCCCAACGGGGGCTGATTCCCTACACCGACATCGGCTGGGTGGTCGATCTGCGGCGCCGGGAGCAGGCGCGGAGGTTCGCGTCGACTCATGGAGGGGCTCAGGGGGTTGCGGCCATGCGTGAATACCAGCAGGCTGCCATCGAGCTCGGATACTTGCACTGGCGATTCCTGCGCGGCAACCCGCCGCCAGACTTCGCCGCCCGGGGGAGGGCATACGTTGACCGCATCAGTGAGGTACGTCCACACATCGCGTTCCCGAGCGGGCAGGTGATGACCGGATGAACGAAGAACACAGAGACGACGACGCTCCGGAGGCGGCTCCGGAGACCCCGCCTGCTGCCTACGAGGCGCTGACCGCGGGGATGCTCGCGGAGAAGCCGACCACCGAGTTCGAGGCCGCCCGGGCCGAGATCGAGGCGTCCGGCGGCGAGGGCAACCGGATGGTGACCTCGCTCATCCAGCTCCACCGCGCGCTGACCGAGGTGACCCTGCCGCTGGACCTGCCCGGCGCCGACGAGCAGCGGGCCGCCAGGCAGAACATGGTCGAGCAGCTCGAGGACTACGTCATCCCGCGGATGATGACCATCGACGCGCCGCTCCTCGCGGTCGTCGGCGGCTCCACGGGCGCCGGCAAGTCGACGCTGGTCAACTCGCTGGTCGGCACCAAGGTGACCACGCCGGGGCTGCTGCGGCCGACGACCCGCTCGCCGGTGCTGGTGCACCACCCCGAGGACGGCCGCTGGTTCGGCCAGGACCGCCTGCTTCCCGAGCTGGAGCGGGTCAACCACCCGACCAACGACCCCGGTGCGCTGCAGCTGGTCGCCAGCGACCGGCTGCACCCCGGGCTGGCGATCCTGGACGCGCCTGACGTCGACTCGGTCGAGGAGGCCAACCGGGTGCTCGCGGCCGAGCTGCTCGCCGCGGCCGACCTGTGGATCTTCGTCACCTCGGCCGCACGCTACGCCGACCAGGTGCCCTGGGAGTTCCTCCAGCTCGCCGCCAACCGCTCCACCGCGGTGGCCGTGGTGCTCGACCGCACTCCGACCGAGGCCGTCCAGACCGTCGCCGGCCACCTGGCGCGGATGCTCGCCTCGCGCGGGCTCAAGGACTCACCGCTCTTCATCGTCCACGAGGGCGAGGTCTCCGAGCAGGGGCTGCTGCCCGCCGAGCACGTCGCCGAGGTACGCGCCTGGCTCGACATGCTCGCCGACGACGCCACCGCGCGACACCAGGTCGTCACCCAGACCCTCGACGGTGCGGTGCGGGCGCTGACCCTGGAGGTCCACCCGATCGCCGACACCGCGGACGGTCAGGGAGAGGCCGCGCAGCGGCTGCGTACCGATGCGGACATGGCCTACGACGAGGCGCTCAGGTCCATCATGGCGGCGACCGCCGACGGGACGCTGCTGCGTGGCGAGGTGCTCGCGCGCTGGCAGGAGTTCGTCGGCAGCGGCGAGATCCTCAAGGCGCTCGAGACGAAGGTGGGGATGCTTCGCGACAAGATCCTCGGCTCGATCAAGGGCAAGCCGCAGCAGGCCGAGCGGGTGACCGCTGCCGTACAGGGCGGTCTGGAGATGCTGATCCTGGAGCAGTGCGAGGCGGCTGCCGAGAGGGCCGAGGCGGCCTGGCAGATGAGTCCCGCGGGCCGCGGGCTGCTCGCCACCGGCCCCGCCGACCTCGGCCGAGCCTCCCGTGCGCTGCGGCCCAAGGCCGAGCGTGCGGTGCGCGACTGGCAGCAGGACGTGCTCGACATGGTGCGCAGCGAGGGTCAGGACAAACGTACGACCGCGAAGTTCCTCTCCTACGGGGTCAACGGCCTCGGGGTCGCGCTGATGGTGGTCGTCTTCGCCTCCACCGGCGGGGCGCTCGTCGGTGCCGAGGTGGGCATCGCCGGCGGCACCCTCCTGCTCGGCCAGAAGCTCCTGGAGGCGGTCTTCGGCGACCAGGCCGTGCGCGGGCTCGCGTCCCGTGCGCGCAAGGCGCTGGAGGTACGCATCGTGGGCCTCGTCGACGAGGAGCGTGCGCGCTACACGGGTCAGGTCGACGCGCTGCAGATCGACCATGGTGCACCGGAGCGACTGCGGCACGCTGCGCGGAAGGTCGGCGACGCCCGTTTCGCCAGCCAGCGCGGCGATGACTGAGACTTGTCAGACTGAGCTTTTTCAGGAAGGGAAGGGGGATCCTTGAGCGGTCTGCTCGAAGGTGCAAAGAACCTGGTCAGCCGAGGCGGAGACCTCGGTGATCGGCTGGACGGACTGACGGCTGCGACCGTGGCGGCGACGGGGCGTCTCGACGACGGACTCGTCGAGGACGCGCGCGCCGTGGTCAACAAGGCTCAGGGACGCCTCAAGCTCTCCGCCGACCACACGGTCGTCGGGGTCGCGGGGGCGACCGGGTCGGGCAAGTCGTCCACGTTCAACGCCCTGACCGGGCTGGAGCTCTCCGCCGTCGGTGTCCGGCGGCCGACCACCTCGTGGGCCACCGCCTGCGTGTGGGGTTCGGAGGGCGCTCAGGAGCTCCTCGAGTGGCTGGGCATCCCCGAGCGTCACCAGACCACCCGCGACTCGATGCTCGACACCCGCCGTGAGGGGCACGAGCTCGACGGCGTGGTGCTGCTCGACCTGCCCGACCACGACTCCACCGAGGTCTCGCACCATCTCGAGGTCGACCGGCTGGTCGAGCTCGCCGACATGCTGGTGTGGGTGCTCGACCCGCAGAAGTACGCCGATGCGGCCATCCACGACCGCTATCTGCAGCCGCTCCGGACCCACTCCGAGATCATGGTCGTGGTGCTCAACCACATCGACCGCGTTCCCGAGGACCGTCGTGAGGCGATGCTGGGTGACGTACGCCGCCTGCTCGACCAGGACGGGCTGCGCAATGTGCCGGTGATCCCGGTCTCGGCCAAGCTCGGCTGGGGGATCCCGCAGCTCAAGACCGAGATCGCCCAGCGGGCCGCGGCGAAGCGGGCCAACAAATCCCGGCTCTCCGCCGACATCAAGACCGCGGCCGTGAAGCTCGCCAAGGCATCCGGTGACGCCAAGCCGCGTTCCCTGGCCAAGCCCCGGGTGGAGGCTCTCGAGGACGCCATCTCCGAGGCCGCCGGGGTGCCGACCGTGGTGGACGCGGTCGAGCGATCCGTACGCACCCGGGCGAGTGCGGCCACGGGCTGGCCGCTGGTCTCCTGGGTCTCCCGGCTGAAGCCGGACCCGTTGAAGCGGCTTCACCTGGCGCTGGGCGAGGAGGCGACCCAGCTGGCCGGGCGCGCCCGGACCTCGCTGCCGCAGACCACCGCCGTCGAGCGCGCGCGGGTCGACACCGAGGTGCGTCAGCTGGCCGACGAGGCCGGCGCCGGACTCGCCTCGCCGTGGCGCGACGCGATCCGGCGGGCATCGGTATCCCGGATGGACGACCTCGCCGACAGGCTCGACGCCTCGGTCGGCGGAGTCGACCTGAACGCCGAGCGGCTGCCGCTGTGGACCGGGCTGGTCAAGGCGCTCCAGTGGCTCCTCATCATCCTCGCCACCGTCGGGCTGGTGTGGTCAGTGGCGCTGCTTCTCTCCGGAGCCGCTCAGATCGGCGACGCGACGCCCTCTGTCGCCGGGGTCGAGCTGCCGTACGTCCTCGTCATCGGGGGCGTCGGGCTCGGGCTGGTGCTGTGGGCCGTGTGTCATGTGCTGGTGATCAGCACCGCTCGACGTCGGGCGCGGGCGGCCGATGCGCGGCTGCGTACGGCGGTCGCCGACGTGTCCCGTGAGCTCGTCGTCGACCCGATCGAGACCGAGCTGGCGGCCTACACCGCCCTTCGTCACGGGGTGGCGAAGGCGCTGCGCTGACCGGTCTGCGGACCGATCACTGTCCACAGGCACGGTTCGATCCGGGGTTGTCCACAGGCAGACGTACGCCGCCCGGAACTGTCGGTGGTCGAGCGCAGGGTTGTCTCCGAGGCCCGCATCAGGCGGGCGCGAACACGAGGAGACAACGATGAACGACTCGATCATCACCCTGCGCGGCAACGTCGGCGCCGACCCCGTCGTGCGGAACGTCGGTGAGGTCTCGGTCGCGAACTTCCGGATGGCATGCACGCCGCGGAAGTTCAACCGGTCCACCGGAGAGTGGAGCGACGGCGTGACGCAATGGTTCTCGGTGAGTGCCTGGCGTCAGCTGGGGGAGAACGTCGGGCGCTCGCTGCGCAAGGGCGACCCCGTGGTCGTCCAGGGACGGCTGTCCGCCCGCAGCTACGTCAACAAGGACGGGCTCGAGGTCAACACCTTCGAGGTCGAGGCGACCGTCGTCGGCCACGACCTCAACCGTGGCATGTCCAGCATCTCGCGCAATCCGCGCTCGCTGGCCGCGGTCGCCGCTCCGGCCCCCGGACCCCGCGACGACGACCCCGAGCGCGACCCGCTCTCCGACTGGCGGGCGCCGGGTGCGGACCCGTGGGACCAGCAGCCGGCGACAACGGACGATGGCGAGGCGACTGATGAGACGGAGGCGTCTGTGGCAGCCTGAGGTGAGCCGGGCGGTCGCACGGCCCGGTGGCAGGGTGCGCCGGTTGTACCGGCGTGCCTCTCCCTCATTAGGGTGGGCACCATGGCCGACTACATCCTCTCCCTGCGCAATGTGCGCAAGGCCCACGGCGACAAGGTCGTCCTCGACAACGTCACCCTCTCGTTCCTGCACGGTGCCAAGATCGGCGTCGTCGGCCCGAACGGCATGGGTAAGTCCTCGCTGCTCAAGCTGATGGCGGGGCTGGACCACCCGAACAACGGCGACATCGTCCGGGACCAGGACGCGACCGTCGGGATGCTCCAGCAGGAGCCGCCGCTGACCGAGGGCAAGACCGTCCTCGAGAACGTCGAGGAGGCGGTCGGCGAGATCAAGTCGAAGATGAAGCGCCTCGAGGACGCCTACATGGAGATGGGCGACCCCGACGCCGACCAGGACGCCCTGATGGCCGAGACCGGTGAGCTCCAGACCTTCCTGGACAACATCAACGCCTGGGACATCGACTCCAAGCTGGAGCAGGCGATGGACGCGCTGCGCTGCCCTCCGGGCGACGCGCTCGTCGACAACCTCTCCGGTGGTGAGCGCCGCCGCGTCGCGCTGTGCAAGCTGCTCCTGCAGGAGCCCGACCTGCTGCTCCTCGACGAGCCCACCAACCACCTCGACGCCGAGTCGGTGCAGTGGCTGGAAGGTCACCTGAAGAGCTACAAGGGCGCCGTCCTGGCGGTCACCCACGACCGTTACTTCCTCGACAACGTCGCCGAGTGGATCGCCGAGGTCGACCGCGGCTCGATCCACGGCTACGAGGGCAACTACTCCACCTACCTGGAGACCAAGAAGGACCGTCTCAAGGTCGAGGGCCTCAAGGACGCCAAGCGCGCCCGGATGCTCGAGAAGGAGCTGGAGTGGGTCCGCTCCAACGCCAAGGCCCGCCAGACCAAGTCGAAGTCGCGTCTGGCCCGCTACGAGGAGCTCGCCGCGGAGGCCGACAAGGCCCGCAAGATCGACACCGCCGACATCAACATCCCGCCGGGCCCGCGCCTGGGCGACGTGGTGATGGAGGCCAAGGGCCTGGTCAAGGGCTTCGAGGGCCGCACGCTGTGGGACGACATCTCGTTCTCGCTCCCGCGCGCGGGCATCGTCGGCATCGTCGGCCCCAACGGTGTCGGCAAGACCACGCTGTTCCGGATGATCACCGGCTCGGAGAAGCCCGACGCGGGTGAGCTCAATGTCGGCCAGACGGTGAAGATCTCCTACGTCGACCAGAGCCGCGGCGGCATCGACCCCAACAAGAACGTCTGGGAGGTCGTCTCCGACGGCCTGGACTTCATCAAGGTCGCCAACTTCGAGATGAACTCGCGGGCCTACGTCGCCTCCTTCGGCTTCAAGGGTCCCGACCAGCAGAAGAAGGCCGGCGTGCTCTCCGGCGGTGAGCGCAACCGCCTCAACCTCGCGCTCACCCTGAAGCAGGGCGGCAACATGCTGCTGCTCGACGAGCCGACCAACGACCTGGACGTCGAGACCCTCTCCTCGCTCGAGGACGCGCTGCTCGACTTCCCCGGCTGCGCCGTGGTCACCTCCCACGACCGGTGGTTCCTCGACCGCATCGCCACCCACATCCTCGCCTGGGAGGGCACCGAGGAGAAGGAGGGCGAGTGGTTCTGGTTCGAGGGCAACTTCGAGTCCTACGAGGCCAACAAGATCGAGCGCCTCGGCCAGGAGGCCGCCCGCCCCCACCGCGTCACCCACCGTCGCCTCACCCGCGACTGACCAACCCGCGCCGAGTCGGCGCGTTCTGACCAGAACCATCGCCGAGTCGGCTCGTCACAACGAGCCGACTCGGCGCGTTTGTCACAGGGGTGCGGGCTCGTGGGTCGTTGCCGGGCGTACGCCGTTCACGGCGGGGGTGATCCGGCGCTCCAGGCGCATCGAGGCAGCGACGATGAAGACACAGCCGACCACCATCAGCGCGATGAATGCCGTCGACTGGCCGTGCTCGAGCAGGAAGCCGGCGAGGATCGGGCCGATGATCGCCCCGGTCTGGAACGAGGCGGAGTTGATCGCGTTGTAGCGCCCGCGGAGATGGTCGGGGGCCATGTCGTTGGTCAGGGCGGGGTAGGCCGACTGCATCAGCGTCTCGCCGAGGGCGAAGAAGATCCCCTGGAAGGCGACCACGCCGACGATGGCCGCGACGGAGCCGGGGACCAAGCCGGTCGCCCCGAACACCACCCAGGCCAGGCCCCAGATCGCAGCGGTGGCGACGAGCACTCGAGTGCGCCGCCGGCCGCTGACCCGGTTCATCACCCAGAACTGGGCGAGCACGATCACCGCGCAGTTCACCACGAACGCGAACCCGATGACGCGGGTGGAGACCTCGGCGATCTGACGCGAGTAGGCCGGGAACCCGCTCTCGATCTGGCCATAGCCCAGGGTCGAGAGCAGCACCCCGATCACCACCAGCCAGATGACCTCGGGACGGCGCAGGATCGTGGCGTACGACGCGGTCGCGTCGGGCTGGTCGGCGGCAGGTCGCGCGGCGCGGCCGTGCAGATGACGCAGCGGGCCGAGCAGGACCAGAGCCGGGATCGTGAAGGTGGCGGCGTTGGCGAGGAAGGCGTAGGTGAACGTCTCGGGCCGGCTCACGTCGATGAAGAGACCACCGATGATGCCGCCGACGCCGATACCGAGGTTGATCAGCGCGAAGTTCACCCCGTAGTAGCGCTGCCGGAGCTCACCTTCGACCACGGTGGCGACCAGGGCGTTGGCTGCCGGCCAGGACACCCCGGCCTGGACGCCCAGAAGGCACAGCGCCGCCGCGGCGAGCACCGGCGTCGTGGCGAAGGCGAGCATGACGTCACCGGCGATCGCGCAGACCAGGCCGCCGAGGATGACCGGACGGGCTCCGTACTTGTCGATCAGGCTGCCCGCCGGGCCGGTGACGATGAAGCCGGCGATGGCGATCAGGCCCATCAGGGTGCCGGAGAGACCGAGGTCGAAGCCGCGTACCTCATGCAGGTAGATGATCGTGAACGGCAGCGTCATGCCGCGACCGAGGAGCTGGATCGCAACCGTCGACAGGAGCCAGCGGCCCTCGCGTGGAAGTGCGGCTATGAAGTCACGGAGACCGAGAGCAGGGGGAGTCGACACCGAACAATTCTCGCCTTTACCTGGAGCCGTGGCGAATTGTTTCTGCGGCCTGCGATGCCTCGGTCTGGCCTCATCACCGGTCTCCTCGCCGGTCTCATTGCCGGGCTTAGGTCCCGCCTCATTCTGCCGTTGGTCCCGGCTGTTTCAGGGCTCTCGTCCCGGGTTCGGATCGAACCTTCGGTGACAACTTCCTCGCCGTTAAGGGGTGCCAGTGCATGGAACAGCCTGTAGAGAGGGCTAACGTAATGCCCCGTGGGTGATGAGACTCGGTGGCTGGACGAAGAGCAACAGCGCTCCTGGCGTGCGCTGATGATGGGGATGACCCTGCTCGATGACCGCCTGGACGCCGACCTACGCACCCGCTTCGACATCTCGCTCCCGGAGTACGAGATCCTCGTACGCCTCTCCGAGAACGACGGCGCCATGCGGATGGCTCAGCTCGCCGACTCCCTGGCCCACTCGCGCTCCCGGGTCACGCACACGATCACCCGGATGGAGCGTGCCGGGCTGGTCGAACGCCGCAACTCCGCCGAGGACGGTCGCGGTGTCGTCGCCAACCTCAGCGAACGCGGCTTCGAGCTGCTGCGGGAAGCGGCCCACGTTCACGTCACCGGCGTACGCGAGTACCTCATCGACCTGGTCAGCGAGGAAGACTTCGCGGCTCTGGGACGCGTGATGAACGCCGTCTCCGACCACCTCATCAGCGACCGACCCGGCATCGAGATGCGCTGAAACGCCGACTCGGCGCGCCTGCCTGGGGCAGACGCGCCGAGTCGAGGGGTGGGTGTCAGATGCGCTCGAGGATCATCGCCATGCCCTGGCCGCCGCCGACGCACATGGTGATCAGACCGGTGGTCTTGTCGTGCCAGTCGAGGCTGTTGAGCATGGTGTTCTGCAGGCGCGCGCCGGTCATGCCGAAGGGGTGACCGACGGCGATGGCGCCGCCGTTGATGTTGAGGCGGTCGATGTCGATGCCGAGGTCCTGGTAGGACGGGATCACCTGGGCCGCGAAGGCCTCGTTGATCTCGACCAGGTCGATGTCGCCGATCGACATGCCGGCGTACTTCAGCGCGTTGCGGGTCGCCTCGACCGGGCCGAGGCCCATGATCTCGGGGGAGAGGCCGGAGACGCCGGTGGACACGATCCGGGCCAGCGGCGTGACGCCGAGCTCGGCGGCCTTGGTGTCGGACATGACCACGACGGCGGCGGCGCCGTCGTTGAGCGCGCAGCAGTTGCCGGCGGTGACGGTGCCGTCCTCGCGGAAGACCGGCTTGAGGCCGGAGATGGCCTCCAGGGTCACGCCCGCGCGGGGGCCGTCGTCGGCCGAGACGACGGTGCCGTCGGGGGTCGTGACCGGGGTGATCTCGCGGGCCCAGAAGCCGTCGGCGATCGCCTTCTCGGCGAGGTTCTGGGAGCGTACGCCGAACTCGTCCATCTCGTGGCGCGAGATGCCGCGCGAGGTGGCGAGGTTCTCGGCGGTCTGGCCCATCGCGATGTAGACGTCCGGCAGCAGGCCGTCCTCGCGCGGGTCGTGCCACTTCTCGTTGGACGTGGCGGTGGCGGTGGTCCGCGATTGCGCGTCGTCGAAGAGGTGGTTGACGGTGTCGGGCAGGTGGTCCGAGGTGCCCTTGAAGAAGCGGGACACGGTCTCGACACCGGCCGAGACGATGATGTCGGCCTCGCCGGCCTTGATCGCGTGCAGCGCCATCCGCGAGGTCTGCACCGAGGAGGAGCAGTAGCGGGTGATGGTCGCGCCGGGCACCTTGTCCCAGCCGTTCAGCACGGAGACCACACGGCCCATGTTGTTGCCCGACTCGCCGCCCGGCAGACCACAGCCGAGCAGCAGGTCGTCGATGTCGTTGGGGTCGAGACCCTCGACCTTACCGACGGCTTCCTTGGTGATGAGCGCCGCGAGGTCGTCGGGACGGAAGTCCTTCAGAGATCCCTTGTTGGCTCGCCCGATCGGGGTGCGGGCGGCGGCGACGATGACTGCCTCAGGCATGAAGACTCCCGGTTACTGATGAGTAGGTAGAACTGTGGTCGACACCATACTCGCCCGGACAGCGTCTGGTCGCCAGGCCCAGTGCCCAAGATCATCTCGACAAGCTCGATACAGGGATCTGGAAGGATCGGCCACGTGCGCCACCTCTACGAATGCCCCATGCGTTGGGCCGACCTCGACATGCTCGGCCACGTCAACAACGTCGTCTACGTCGACTACCTCCAAGAGGCGCGCGTGGACATGCTGCGCACGCACGCCCGGAGCCCGCAGACCCAGGGCCTGGCCGAGGGAGTCGTGGTGGCCAGCCACCAGGTCACGTACGTCGCCCCGCTGCTCTTCGACTTCAAGCCGGTCTACGTCGAGTCGTGGGTGACCGACATCCGGGCGGCCAGCTTCACGATGGCCTACGAGATCTTCCGCGACCAGCCCGACGGCACCCGCAAGATCTTCCTGCGGGCGAGCACGGTCCTGGCTCCGTACGTCTTCGCCACCGAGTCGCCGCGCCGGCTCAAGCCGGAGGAGAAGGCCAATCTCCAGCCGTACCTCGAGACCTATCCGGAGGAGTGGTCGCCGAAGCCGCTCGCCCTGGGTGAGCCGAAGCGGCTCGAGGACGGGCGCTTCCCGCTCTACGTCCGGTTCTCCGACGTCGACGCCTACGGGCACGTGAACAACGTGAAGTACTTCGAGTACTTCCAGGAGTCGCGACTGGCGCTGATGATGCGGCTCAGGTCGCAGCACGGCATCGAAGGCTGGCCGTCCGTCGTGGTCGCGCAGACCGACGTCACCTACCACGCTCCGGTCCTGGCTCGCTCGGAGCCGTACGACGTGTGGAGCTACGTCTCCCGGCTGGGCACCAAGTCGATGACGATCGAGTCCGAGATCGCCGACGGAGACCTTCGGCTCGCCCGCGGGCAGGTCACGCTGGTCTTCTACGACCTCGAGTCCGGGAAGGCCGTCGAGCCCAGCCCGGAGGTGCGTGCGGCCGTCGAGAGCGTGCTCTAGTTCGCCTCAGTCGCGCCGGTCGTCATCGTCGCAGTCGTCGCGGCGGTCGTAGCGGTGCTCATAGTGCTGCTCGCGCCGGCAGTCGTCGCCGTCGTCGCTGTCGCGGTCGCCGTACCAGCCATCTGCGTCCCACTGACTCCAGTCCCAGGCGTCCTGGGTCGCGGTGAAGTCCTGCCCGGGCATGGCCGGGACCTGACCTGAGGTCTCGTCCGACTTCTCGCCGCCGCGCGTCTTCCGGGCGCTCAGTGTCCTGCCCTCGGTGGGCTGCTTCGCTTTCTGTGCCGAGTCGGGCGGCGCGAGCAGGTCGCGGGAGGCGAGCTGGGTGGCGGCGTCGGGAGGAGGGGGCAGCGTGCCGACCGAGGTGTCCTCGGCGGCGTCGATGGGCTCGGGCGGGCCGGTCGGGTCATCGGCGAGCGGAGTCTGCTGACCGGTCGCCTGCTGCGCGGGCTGGGTCGCCTGGTCCGGTCCGATCGACCGTATCCCTCCGATGAGCAGTGCCATCGCGACGAGGGCGACGACTGCAAGCCCGACTCCGACGATAGCCCGCTGAATTGCCCGCATGCGTCCTCCGAGAGCGCTCTGGTCAACTAAATGTTCTGCTTGAGTCCAGTAGCCTCCCAGTGCTTGCGTCAGATGTCGAGAAGCGGGACCTTTGTCAGCGTTTCCTGACCCTCCGGACGAACCGGGCGCGTCGCTCGGAGATCCGTTTCCACACCACCTGCTGGATGCCGAGCGTCGCCCAGCCGGCGAGCGCCATCCCGGTGATGTTGAGGAGCAGCTGCAGCACGCTGCCCCGGATCTCGTGGCCCACGCCGAAGGCGAGACCCAGGGCGATGTTGGCGGCTGCCGGGATGGTGGTCACCGAGATGAAGACCCCGGAGAGGCCGCCGACCCGGGCCGAGGTGAGGGCGAGCACGCCTGCCGACGCCGCGATCAGCGCCACGATGAACGACCACTTGTCCGGGGTGTAGATGAAGCCGGTCCCCGGCCGGTCGGCGAGCACGTCCTCGAGATCGATCCAGCCGAGAGCGCGGCCGATGAGCGCGGCCACCGTGGTGACCGCGATACCGACCAGGAATCCGAGGGCGAGAGTGCCCAGCGAGCGGCCGAGGAGGTGATAGCGGTGCCGGACCAGGGCGACTCCCAGCGCCGCGATGGCGCCGAACTCGGGGCCGATCACCATCGCCCCGATCACCAGGATCTGGGAGTCGAGGACGATCGCGATCCCGGCTAGCAGCGTCGCCAGGGTCATCAGGCTCATGAAGGTCCAGTTGGCCTCGGTGTCGTCGTAGGCCTGCTGGGTGACGTCGGCCCACACCACGCTGTCCGCGCTGCTGCCCGGAGCCAGGTCGGCGGCCCTCAGTGCACTCTCCGAGAGCCACGCCTTGGCCGAGTCGACGTGGATGCTGCCCTCCTTGTGCACGTCCAGGTCACGGAGCCGGTCGATGACGTCGTTGGCGGCCTCCCGCGCCACCCCGGCCATCACCACGTCGCCCTCAGGACGCAGCGATGCGCCGGGCAGCGAGGAGAGCTCGCTGACCGCCGGGTCTGCGGTGAGCACGTCGATGACCTGAGACGTCAGGTGTGCCGGGGAGGTGATCCGCAGTTGCAGCATGGCGCACATTGTCGCCTACCGGATCGCCGTGTGGCCGCACCCGTCGCCCGGGCCTCGGGTCAGAGCCAGTGCTTGGCCTTGAACGCCCTGTGCAGGACCACCGCGGTGACGATGATGGCGATGGTCGAGGCGATGAAGCCAGCGGTCTCGCCGGACCCGGGGTAGGGCACGTTCTGCCCGAAGAAGCCGGTGATCAGGGTCGGTGCGGCGACGATCGCGACCCAGGCCGAGATCCGGCGCATGTCGTCGTTCTGTCGCACCGAGGTGGCGGCCAGCTCCTCGGTGGCCAGGGCCAGGTGGGTGCTGGTGCGGGCCTGGTAGAAGTCGATCACCCCGCGGACGAAGTCGCCCTGCCCGTCGGCCATGGTGCGCACCATCTCGAACCGGTCGGCGATCTCCGCTGCGCGCACCGCCAGGCCCGCGACCGGTCCGTTCCCACGCCGCGCCACGGCTCGGTAGGTCTCCGCGCTGTGGGTGGCGATGGTGCGTACGGCCAGCAGTGCGTGCCCGACCTGGAACAGCTCCTCCAGCAGCGTCTGTGGATCGTCGTCACGGTCGTCGTCGGTGACCTGCTGCTCGATCCGGCCGGACTCCCGGGCGAGGTCGGCCACCAGCTGGGTCTCGCGGCGCACCATCGAGGAGACGATGGAGTGGGACAGGTCCCAGGACGTACGGGGATGGATGTCGCCCTTCAGGATCCGCTGCCGCACGCCGTCGGTGTCGATGTGCGCCACCTCGGGGTCGACCACCGGGTTGAGCGGACCGTGCACGGTCACCAGGTAGTTCGGGCCGATGAACTGGTCGAGCTCGACATAGTGCACGTGTCCGCCGCTGCCGAGCTTCGGGGCGTGCAGCACCGTGAAGACGTGGTCGTCGTAGAAGTGGAACTTCGAGATGTGGTTGCGGGCCACGCAGTCGCTCAAGGCGAGGGAGTGGAACGGGAACCAACGGCTGAGCTGCTCGGACATGGCCGCGTCGCACTGAGGAAGGTCGATCCACACCACGGTGTCGGGTTCGTCGAGCAGCTCGGTGACCTCGTCGAGGTCGTGCTCGGTGAGTCCGGTCGGACGTAGTGCGTAGACCGTCATGTGGGGGCCTCTCAGATCCAGTTGCGACGGCGGAACAGGATATAGAGCACCACGTTGACGGTCAGCATCAGCCCGAGCGCCATGAAGTAGCCGTAGCGCCACTGCAGCTCGGGCATGAAGTCGAAGTTCATCCCGTAGACCGTGCCGACCAGTGTGGGAGCGAACAGGATCGCCGCCCAGCCGGAGATCTTCTTGACCTCGTCGTTCTGCTGCACACTGAGCTCGCTGAGCGCCTTCATCTCCTCGTTCTGCTGCTGGGCGACCAGGGTGGCGTTGACGGTCAGGATGTCGCGCAGCAGGTTGCGGAACTCGTCGATCTGCTCGACGGTCCCGATCACGTGGTCCTCGACGTCGCGCAGGTAGCGCTGGAGCTCCTCGTCGGTGCGGTACTTCTCGAATCCAGCAGAGAGGGAGCGGACCACGTTCAGCAGCGGCCGGGTCGCCCGCTGGAACTCGACCACCTCGCGGGAGAGCTCGTAGATACGACGGGACACCTGAGTGTCACCGCGGAACATCTCGGTCTCGATCTCGTCGATGTCGTTGGCGAGTCCGGCGACCACCGGCGCGTAGCCGTCGACGACGCGGTCGAGGATGGCGTACAGCACCGCCTCCGGGCCGAGCCTGAGCAGATCGGGGTTGCTCTCCATCCGGCGCCGCACCGGGGACAGGTCGGGCTGGGCGCCGTGGCGGACGGTGAGGACGAAGTCGGGACCGACGAAGAGGTGCAGCTCGCCGAAGTCGATGTTCTCGGTCTCGTCGACGTACCAGGCTGCCCGCAGCACCACGAACAGCGTCTCGTCGTAGCGCTCGATCTTCGGTCGCTGGTGAGCCAGGATGGCATCCTCGACGGCGAGCTCGTGCAGGCCGAACTCCTCGGCCAGCGAGGCCAGCTCGTGCTGGTTGGGCTGGTAGAGACCGATCCAGGCCATCGCGTCGTCGTGGTCGCGCAGCGAGCGGTACGTCTCGGCCAGGGTCGAAGGCGAGTCGACCCGGTCGCCGCCGACGTAGACGGCGCTGTCGATCATGCTGCCGCGCGCCGCCGGCACCGGCGTCGTCGGCCGACCGCCTCCGCCATGCAGCGGCGGGATCGTGGGCGGGTCGGAACGGCGCTGCTTGGTGAACGGGCGCAGGAACGGGTGCTCGGACATGATGGCCTCCGGAATGATGCGAGCGGGGATCGCGACGCGGGAACGCGACGCACCAGCCCGGCGCGCACTCCAGGTGGGCCGGACCGGTCAGGGCGAGGTGGTACTCGGAGGTTGGCCGTCCATCTCAGCCACCTCCTCTTCTCGCTCGCGGTAGCAACCGACTGCCTGTTCATCAGCGCGGAGCCACGTCCGCACGGGGACATGGTAGGCGCCCCCGGTCAAGGATGCGTCAATCGCGAGGCGTACCCCGTCAGGGAACCGTCAAGGCCGGCCCTCTACGGCCTCGGGCGGGGCTGCAATGGAGCCGTGCTAGATCTCGTCTACATCCTCATCACGCTGGTGTCCTTCGCAGGGCTCGCCGCGCTGGTCGGAGTCATCGACCGGCGGTTGGGCCAGCCCTCCGACACCGACACCGCCCCCACCGAGGCCGAGCCGCGGGTGGTGAGCCGATGAGTCCCGTCGCCGCCGCCGTCCTGCAGATCGTCGTCCTGATCGCGGCGCTGGCCCTCGCGGTTCCTCTCCTCGGGCGCTACCTCGCCCACATCTACACCAGCTCGAAGCACCTGCGTGCCGAGACGGTGGCCTACCGTGCGCTCAAGGTCGACGCCGACGCCGACCAGCACTGGCGCTCGTACGCGATGTCGGCGCTGGGCTTCTCGCTGGCCGGGATCCTGTTCCTGTTCGCCTTCGGCCGGCTGCAGAACCTGCTGCCGCTCGACGGAGGCTTCGACCCGCTCCCCAGCGACGGTGCCTGGAACACCGCGGTCTCGTTCGTGACCAACACCAACTGGCAGTGGTACTCCGGCGAGGCGGCCACCGGCCACCTGATCCAGATGGCCGGGCTCGCCGTGCAGAACTTCGTCTCCGCCGCGGTCGGTCTCTCCGTGGCAGCGGCTTTCGCGCGCGGGCTCGCCCGCACCCGCAGCCAGGGGAGGATCGGCAACTTCTGGGTCGACCTGGTGCGTACGACGGTCCGGGTCCTGCTGCCGGCGGCGTTCGTGGTCGCGATCGTGCTGGTCGCGGCCGGGGCGGTGCAGAACCTGCACTCCGTGCACGAGATGACCACGCTGACCGGCGGCACCCAGCCCCTGACCGGTGGCCCGGTCGCCAGCCAGGAGGCGATCAAGGAGCTCGGCACCAACGGCGGCGGCTTCTACAACGTCAACTCCGCCCACCCCTTCGAGAACCCCAACCCGTTCACCAACCTGCTCGAGATCTGGGCGATCCTCGTGCTGCCGTTCTCGATGGCCAGGGCCTTCGGCCTGATCGTCAAGGACAAGCGCCAAGGCGGCGCGGTGCTGGCCACGATGGGCACCCTCCTCACCGTCGGCATCACCCTGCTGACCTGGGCGGAGATGGCTGGTCCCGGCACCGCTCCCCGGCTCGCGGGAGCCGCGATGGAGGGCAAGGAGACCCGCTTCGGCGAGGCGGCCACGGCGCTCTTCGCCGCGGCCACCACGGGCACCTCGACCGGTGCCGTCAACGGCATGCACGAGAGCCTGACCGCGCCCGGTGGCGGTGTCGCGCTGTTCGGCATGATGCTCGGCGAGATCGCACCCGGCGGCGTCGGCTCCGGTCTCTACGGCATGCTCATGCTCGCCGTGGTCACGGTCTTCCTGTGCGGCCTGATGGTGGGACGTACGCCTGAATACCTCGGCAAGAAGATCAGCCGCGACGAGATGGTGCTGGTCGCGGTCTACATCCTGACCACGCCGATCCTGGTGCTGGTGGGCGCGGCGATCGCGCTGACCGCTCCGGCAGGCTTGGCCGGCCTCTCGACCGACGGCCCGCACGGCCTCTCCGAGGCGCTGTACGCCGTCACCAGCGCCGCCAACAACAACGGCTCCGCCTTCGCCGGCATCACCTCGGGCACCCCGTTCTGGAACACGCTGCTCGGGATGCTGATGCTGCTCGGCCGGTTCGTCCCGATGGTCTTCGTGCTCGCCCTGGCGGGCAGGTTCGCGACCGCCGGCCGGCTGCCGGACAACGCCGGCACCCTGCCCACCCACCGCCCGCTCTTCGTGGGCCTGCTGACCGGCGTCGCGCTGGTCGTCGTCGGCCTGACCTTCGTCCCGGCTCTCATGCTGGGCCCGATCGTGGAGTCCCTGTCATGACCCAGACCCCCGTACGTACCCGTGAAGAGGACACCGAGCACCCGACCCATGTCGAGGCGGCACCGTCGGTGCTCACGACCAAGCAGATCGCCGAAGCGGTGCCTGGTGCGCTGCGCAAGCTCGATCCCCGCAAGCTGGTGGCGACGCCGGTCATGCTCGTGGTCGAGATCGGTGCGGCCGCCACGACCGTCATGTCGGTCCTCGACCCGTCGGTGATGGGCTGGCTGGTCACGATCTGGCTGTGGCTCACCGTCGTCTTCGGAGCCCTGGCCGAGTCGGTCGCCGAGGGCCGCGGCAAGGCTCAGGCGGCCAGCCTGCGTGCCCTGCAGACCGAGACCTCCGCGCGCCGTCTCCATGGTGGCCCGGGCGGTGCCGAGGAGGTCGTCGCCTCCACCAGCCTGCGCGCCGGCGACGTCGTCGTGGTCGAGGCCGGCGAGCGGATCCCCGGTGACGGCGACGTCATCGACGGAGTCGCGAGCGTCGACGAGAGCGCGGTGACCGGCGAGTCGGCTCCGGTGATCCGCGAGTCCGGCGGCGACCGGTCGGCGGTCACGGGCGGCACCCTGGTCCTCTCGGACCGGATCGTCGTCCGGATCACCTCCGACCCGGGCCACTCCTTCGTGGACCGGATGATCGCCCTGGTCGAGGGCTCGGAGCGGCAGCGTACGCCGAACGAGATCGCGCTCAACGTGCTCCTGACCAGCCTGACCGCGATCTTCGTGGTCGTCTGCTGGAGCCTTTACTACCTGGCCGGCTACTCCGGCGCGCACCAGTCCTGGCTCGTCCTCACCGCGCTGCTGGTGTGCCTGATCCCGACCACCATCGGCGCACTGCTGAGCGCCATCGGCATCGCCGGCATGGACCGGCTCGTACGCCGCAACGTCCTGGCGATGTCGGGACGGGCCGTCGAGGCGGCCGGTGACGTCGACGTGCTCCTGCTCGACAAGACCGGCACGATCACGTACGGCAACCGGCAGGCGTACGAGATCATCCCGGTCACCGGGGTCACCCTGACCGGCGCCGAGAACGCAGCGGTCCTGGCCAGCCTCTCCGACCAGACTCCGGAGGGTCGGAGCATCCTCACCCTCGTCGGGCGTTCCATGGGTGGGCCGGCGGAGGCCACGATGGTGGAGTTCTCCGCGACCACCCGGATGTCCGGCCTGGACAGCCCCGGCCTGAGCGTACGCAAGGGCGCGGCCTCCGCGGTGACGGCCTGGGTCGAGGAGCACGGGGGCCAGGTGCCCCCGGAGACCGGGGTGATCGTCTCCGAGATCGCCGAGACCGGTGGTACGCCGCTCGTCGTCGCCGAGCACCGCAACAGCGACCCGGCACGGGTGCTGGGCGTCGTGCATCTCAAGGACGTCGTCAAGGACGGCATCCGCGAGCGGTTCGACGAGCTGCGCGCGATGGGCATCAAGACGGTCATGATCACCGGCGACAACGCGGCCACCGCCGCGGCGATCGCCCAGGAGGCGGGCGTCGACGACGTCCTCGCCGAGGCGACCCCGGAGGACAAGCTCGCGCTGATCCGTCGCGAGCAGCGCGGGGGAAGGATGGTCGCGATGTGCGGTGACGGCACCAACGACGCGCCCGCGCTCGCGCAGGCCGACGTCGGCGTCGCGATGAACACCGGGACGACCGCGGCCAAGGAGGCCGGCAACATGGTCGACCTCGACTCCGACCCGACCAAGCTGATCGACGTGGTCGAGATCGGCAAGCAGTTGCTGATCACCCGGGGCGCGCTGACCACCTTCTCGGTGGCCAACGATGTCGCGAAGTACTTCGCGATCCTGCCGGCGATGTTCGTCGGCACCTTCCCCGCGCTCGACGTCCTCAACATCATGCGGCTCTCCTCGCCGGAGTCGGCCATCGTCTCCGCGGTGGTCTTCAACGCGCTGATCATCATCGCGCTGATCCCGCTCGCGCTGCGCGGCGTCCGCTACCGGCCCTCCTCGGCCTCGGCCCTGCTGCGCCGCAACCTGCTGCTCTACGGAGTCGGTGGCCTGATCGTGCCGTTCGTCGGGATCAAGCTGCTCGACCTCGTCATCTCTCTCATCCCAGGACTGTGAACATGTCTGATCTCTTTGCACTGCTACGTCACTCCCTCGCCGGGCTCCGCGTGCTCATCGCCGCGACCCTGCTGTGCGGGATCGTCTACCCGCTCGTCGTCACCGGCGTCGCCCAGGCCGCCTTCGGATGGCGTGCCGACGGCTCCCTGGTCGCCGAGTCCGGCGCGCACACCAACGACCCCGCCGAGGCGGTCGGCTCGGCCCTGATCGGGCAGGGCAACGACGACGAGGGGCTCTTCTACCCGCGTCCCAGCGCGGCCGGTGACGGCTGGGACACGCTGTCCACCTACGGCTCCAACCTCGGCCCGGAGGACCCGGACCTGGTCAAGGCGATCACCGAGCGCCAGCGCGAGATCGCCGCGCGCGAAGGCGTCACGGTCGACCAGGTCCCCGCCGACGCCGTCACCACCTCCGCATCCGGCATCGACCCCGACATCTCACCGGCTTACGCAGCCCTCCAGGTGTCCCGGGTGGCCCGCGCCAACGGGCTCTCGGAGGAGGAGGTGACGGCGCTGGTGGCCGAGCACACCGACGGCCGGACCTTCGGGATCCTCGGTGAGCCGCGGGTCAACGTGCTCGAGCTCAACATCGCGGTGCGTGCGCAGAGGGTTGAATAGGGACGTGCAGACCACGTCAACGGACGGACGGTCCCCGCGGAAGCGGGGCCGTCTGACCGTCTATCTCGGAGCCGCGCCAGGCGTCGGCAAGACGTACGCCATGCTCGGCGAGGCGCAGCGGCGCCAGGCGCGGGGGACCGATGTGGTCGTCGGGTTCGTCGAGACCCACGACCGCAGCAACACCGCTCGTCAGATCGAGGGACTCGAGGTGATCCCGCGCCGGGAGATCGACTATCGCGGGGCGAGGTTCACCGAGCTCGACGTGGAGGCGGTGATCGCCCGCGACCCGAAGGTGGTCTGCATCGACGAGCTCGCCCACACCAACGTGCCGGGCAGCCGGCACACCAAACGGGCTCAGGATGTCGAGCAGATCCGGGCGGCGGGGATCGACGTGATCACCACGGTCAACATCCAGCACCTGGAGTCCCTCAACGACGAGGTCGAGCGGATCACCGGCGTACGCCAGCGGGAGACGGTGCCCGACGACCTCGTGCGGACCGCCGACATGATCCATCTGGTCGACATGGCGCCGGAGGCGCTGCGGCGGCGGATGGCTCATGGCAACGTCTACAAGCCCGAGACCATCGATGCCTCGCTGACCTCCTACTTCCGGGTCGGCAACCTCACCGCGCTGCGGGAGCTGGCTCTGCTGTGGCTCGCGGACCGGGTCGACGATGCGCTGGGCGACTACCGGCGCGAACACCGGATCGAGCACCCCTGGCCGACCAAGGAGCGGATCGTGGTCGCGGTCACCGGAGGCCCGGAGTCGGAGACGCTGCTGCGGCGAGCGGCCCGGCTGTGCCAACGTGCGAAGGGGTCTGAGCTGCTGGCCGTCCACGTGGTCACCGCCGATGGGCTGGCCAGACCGGAGGCCGGGTCGATCGAGCGCGTCCAGGCGCTGACCGCGTCCCTGGACGGCACCTTCCACAGCGTGATCGGTGAGGACGCGGCGACCGCCGTGGTCGACTTCGCGACCGGTGCCAACGCCACCATGATCATCGTCGGCGTCTCCCGGCACGGGCGGTTGCGTCGGCTCTTCACCGGCACCACCGGAGACCGGATCGCGGCCGCGGCCGGGTCGATCGACGTACACCTCGTCACCCACGAGGAGATCGCCCGCGGCTCGCGGGTCCGCGGCGGCCTCGGCTCACCGCTCAGCCGCACCCGTCAGGCTCTGGGTTGGCTGTGCGCGCTCCTGGTGCCCTCGGCGCTGGTCTGGCTGCTCCACAACGACGGCATCGAGGGCGACATCTCCAACCAGCTCCCGCTGGCCAGCATGCTGCTGCTCGCCGCCACCGTCCTGGTCGCACTCGTGGGTGGGCGCTGGCCGGCGGTGGCCGCCGCGCTCGCTGGGTTCCTCCATCTGAACTGGTGGTTCACCCAGCCCGTACGCCGCTTCACCATCGCCGAGCCACGCAACCTGGTGATGCTGGTGATCTTCGTCGCGGTCGCGGTCGGCGTCGCCACCGTCGTCGACCGTGCCTCGCGGCGAGCGGCCGAAGCACGCCAGGCCAGGGGAGAGGCGGCGACGATGGGGGCACTGTCGCGCTCGGTGCTCACCGGCCAGGACACCGCCGAGGCGATCGTGAGCCGGGTGCGCGAGACCTTCGCCCAACAGGCGGTGGTTCTGCTGGAGGAGACACCGCAGGGCTGGGTGCGGCTGGCGGGTGCCGGGGTCGGCTACCCGGCAGACCCGGGCCAGGGCGACGCCCAGGTGGCCGTCGACGACACCCACGTGATCGTCCTGCGCGGCACCCCTCTGCAGGCGCGCGATCGGCGGGTCCTGGAGGCCTTCGCGGTGCAGACGTCGCTGGTGTTGGAGCATCGCCGACTGCGCGACCAGGCCGACCGTGCCCTCGCCCTGGAGCGGGCGGAGCAGACCTCGACGGCCCTGCTTCGAGCGGTGTCCCACGACCTGCGTACGCCGCTGGCGACGATGCGAGCCGCCCTGGACGGCCTGCTCGTGGGCAGGGTGCCGGAGGAGGACCGCAAGGAGCTCGTCGAGTCGGCCGCGACCTCCGCCGACCAGCTCGAGGCGCTCATCGACAACCTGCTCGACCTCTCTCGGGTCGAGGCCGGTCTGGTGCACCCCGCGATGCGGGATGTCAGTCTGGAGGAGTCGCTGCCGCTGGCGGTGGCCGGCCTGCCGCCCGGATCGATCGCCTTCGACGTCGGCGAGGACACTCCGCTCGTACGCACCGACTCGGGCCTGCTCGAGCGCATCGTCGCCAACCTGGTCAGCAATGCGGTCCGGGTCAGCCGACAGGGACCCAACGCCGGCGAGCCGGTGCGCGTCCTCGCACACGAGACACCGGAGACTGTGGAGGTGATGATCGTCGACCGTGGACCAGGGGTGCCCGAGGAGCAGCGGGACCGGATGTTCGAGCCCTTCCAGCGTCTCGACGACACCTCGGCCGGTGGGCTCGGGCTCGGTCTGGCCGTGGCCAAGGGCCTGAGCGAGGCGCTGGGCATCCGGCTCTCGGCCGAGGACACCCCCGGCGGCGGCCTGACCATGGTCGTCGCCGTGCCGCGCGCGAGGAGCGGGCGATGAGCCGCGTACTGGTCGTCGATGACGAGCCCGCGCTGCTGCGGGCGCTCGCCATCAACCTGCGCGCCGCCGGCTGGGAGGTCGAGACGGCGACGGACGGCCGCTCGGCGTTGGCCGCCGCCGCGGCCACCCACCCCGACGTCGTCCTTCTCGACCTCGGGCTCCCGGATCTGGACGGCACCGAGGTGATCGAGGGGCTGCGGGGCTGGACCCAGGTGCCGGTGGTCGTGCTCTCCGCCCGCCAGCACGGCGACGACAAGATCGAGGCGCTCGACCTGGGCGCCGACGACTACGTCACCAAGCCGTTCGCCATGAACGAGCTGATGGCCCGGCTGCGGGCCGCCGTACGCCGCTCGCAGGAGTCCGTGCCCCCGGCCGCGACCACCCTCGCCATCGGTGACCTGGAGATCGACTTCGCCCGTAAGCGGGTGCACAAGGCAGGCGATGACGTACGCCTCACCCCGACCGAGTGGTCCTTCCTGGAGCTGCTCGCCCGCAACGTCGGCCGGCTGGTCCCGCGCGAGCAGATCCTCAAGGAGGTCTGGGGTCCCGCCTATGCCAAAGAGACTCACTATCTGCGCGTCTACGCCGCCCAGCTGCGCCGCAAGCTCGAGGACGATCCCTCCCACCCGAGATACCTCGTCACCACCTCCGGGGTCGGCTACACCCTCGACCCGGACGGATCTTGACGAAATCCTTACGGTTCCCCGCGTAGCCGGGATGTGGCGTCGCGACGCCTGAAACGGAAGCGTTGTCCTCGTGACCGCAGCGATCGCAGAGAGCGGCCGGGCGGCCGTCCCGGAGCCCACGGAGACCCCCGAGAAGAAGCATTCGTGGTGGCAGGTGATGTGCCTGACCGGTGTCGACTACTTCTCGACGCTGGGCTACCAGCCGGGCATCGCGGCGCTCGCCGCCGGGCTGCTCTCGCCGATCGCGACGCTGGTGCTGGTCGGGCTGACCCTGCTCGGTGCTCTTCCGGTCTACCGCCGCGTCGCGGCCGAGAGCCCGCACGGCCAGGGCTCGATCGCGATGCTGGAGCGGCTGCTGTCCCGATGGGGCGGCAAGGCGTTCGTGCTCGCCCTGCTCGGCTTCGCGGCCACCGACTTCATCATCACGATGACCCTCTCCGCCGCCGACGGCGCCGCGCACGTGGTGGAGAACCCGCTCTTCCCGTCCACCTGGCACGGGCACAACATGGTGATCACCCTGGTGCTGCTGGCCGCCCTGGCCGCGGTCTTCCTGAAGGGGTTCAAGGAGGCGATCGGGATCGCGGTCGGCCTGGTGATCACCTTCCTCACCCTCAACGCCGTCGTCATCGCCGTCGGTCTGGTGCACGTGTTCAGCGACCCCAGCGTCTTCACCCGCTGGAACGACGCCCTCTTCGTCGAGCACGGCAACATCACGACGATGATTGCCGTCTCGCTGCTGGTCTTTCCCAAGCTCGCTCTGGGGATGAGCGGCTTCGAGACCGGCGTCGCGGTGATGCCGCAGGTCAGGGGTGGCAAGGGCGACACGGAGGAGAACCCTGCCGGCCGGATCCGGGGCACGAAGAAGCTGCTCACCGCGGCCGCCCTGACGATGAGCGTGTTCCTGATCGCCTCCTCCTGGGTGACCACCCTGCTGATCCCGGCCGAGGCGTTCGAGGAGGGCGGCGCGGCCAACGGCCGGGCGCTGGCGTACCTCGCCCACGACTACCTCGGCAGCGCGTTCGGCACCGTCTACGACGTCTCCACAATCCTCATCCTGTGGTTCGCCGGCGCCTCCGCGATGGCCGGCCTGCTCAACCTGATCCCGCGCTACCTGCCGCGCTACGGGATGTCACCGGAGTGGGCGGCGGCGACCCGGCCACTGGTGGTGACCATCTCCGCCGCGGCGTTCCTGATCACCTGGATCTTCGACGCCGACGTGGACGCCCAGGGCGGGGCGTACGCGACGGGTGTGCTGGTCCTGATGCTCTCCGCGGCGGTCGCGGTGACCCTGGCCGCGCACAAGGCCGGCCAGCGGGTCCGGACGGTGCTGTTCGGCCTGATCGCGGCCGTGTTCGCCTACACCACGGTCTCGAACGTGATCGAGCGTCCCGACGGCGTCAAGATCGCCGCCTGCTTCATCGCGGCGATCATCGGGGTCTCGCTGGTCTCCCGGATCATGCGCTCCTTCGAGCTGCGGGTGACCGGCGTCGAGCTGGACAAGAGGGCCGAGACATTCCTGCGCGAGTGCGCCCGCCGCCAGATCCGGCTGATCGCCAACGAGCACGAGGGCACCGAGGGGCCCGAGGAGTACGAGGACAAGCTGCGCCAGATGGTCCTCGACAACGATCTGGCCGACGACGGCGACATCATCTTCGTCGAGGTCCTCGTCACCGACCCGTCCGACTTCGAAGGCACCCTGAAGGTACGCGGCGAGGTGACCGGACGCCGGCGGGTGCTGCGTCTGGAGGCACCGGCGGTGCCCAACGCACTGGCCGCCGTCCTGCTCCATGTCCGCGACGTCACCGGCGTGGTGCCGCATATCTACTTCGAGTGGACCGAGGGCAACCCAGCGGTCAACCTGCTGCGGTTCCTGTTCATCGGGGTCGGCGAGGTCGCCCCGACCACGCGCGAGATTCTGCGCCGTGCCGAGCCGGACAGGTCACGCCGGCCGCATGTGCACGTCGGCTAGCTGGGAGTGTTGATCATGAAGTTGGCCGCGTGCTCGGCGTACGCCCAGAACTGCGCGTCCTGCTCCGGAGTCAGCCCGGCGGCGTCGAGGCCCTCGCGGAAGTGCTGGAGCCAGCGGTCGCGGGCCTCCGAGGTGACCTCGAACGGGGCGTGACGCATTCGCAGCCGCGGGTGGCCACGCTGCTCGGAGTAGGTCGTCGGGCCGCCCCAGTACTGAGCCAGGAAGAGCGTCAGCCGCTCCTGCGCCGGACCGAGATCCTCCTCGGGATACATCGGCCGCATCAGCTCGTCGGTCGCCACGCCCTCGTAGAACTTGGCCACGATCGTGCGGATGGTGTCCATCCCGCCGATCTCCTCATAAAACGTCACTGAGCCATTCTTCCACGCGGGTCCGCGCTCGCCTGCCGTGGCAGGATCGGGGGCGTACGCATTCACACGAACTTTGGGAGATAACGATGGCCACCACCCGCACCGCCACCACCGTCTGGGAGGGCTCGCTCTTCGAGGGCGCCGGCAAGGTGACGCTGGACTCCTCGGGCCTGGGGACCTACGACGTCTCGTGGCCGGCCCGCACGGAGGCGCCCGGCGGCAAGACCAGCCCCGAGGAGCTCATCGCCGCGGCCCACTCCTCCTGCTTCTCGATGGCCTTCTCCAACGGTCTGGCCCAGAACGGCACCCCGCCGACCAGCCTGCAGACCAGCGCCGAGGTCGAGTTCACCCCCGGCAAGGGCATCACCGGCATCAAGCTGACCACGCGTGGCGTGGTCGAGGGCCTCGACAACGACGCCTTCGTCCGCCTCGCCGAGGAGGCCAAGGCCGGCTGCCCGGTCAGCCAGGCCCTCACCGGTACCACCATCACCCTCGACGCCGCCCTCGCCTGAGATCTCGCCTGAAATGTGGTGATGCCCCGGCTCGAGCCGGGGCATCACTGGCGGCGTACGTCAGGCCGTCTGCTCCTCGGCGGCGGCCTTCTCCTCGCGGTGCCAGATGACCCGCTGCGGGAAGGGCATCTCGATACCCTCGTAGTCGAGGCGGGCCTTGATCCGCTGGCGCATCTCGCGCGCGATCGCCCACTGCTTGAGCGGCAGGGTCTTGATCAGCACCCGGAGGGTGATGGAGTCGGCGGCCAGCGCCTCGACGCCGGTGACCTCGGGCTCCTCGATGATCTGGCCCTTGAAGTCCTCGTCGACCCACAGGTCGTGGGAGACCTCGCGCAGCACGCGCTGCACCTTGTTGAGGTCCTCGTTGTAGCCGACGCCGACGTCGATGACGGCGCGGGCCCAGTTCTGGCTGTGGTTGCCGACGGTGAGGATCTCGCCGTTGGGGATGTACCAGACCGTGCCGTCGAGCGAGCGCAACCGGGTGATCCGCAGCGTCACGGCCTCGACGGTGCCGCTGATGTTGTTGACCTCGATGCTGTCACCGACGCCGTACTGGTCCTCGATGATCATGAAGATGCCGGACAGGTAGTCCCGCACCAGCGACTGGGCGCCGAAACCGAGCGCCAGACCGACGATTCCGGCCGAGGCGATGATCGGGGCGATGTTGATGCCGAGCTCGTCCAGGATCATGGTGGCGAAGATCGCGACCAGGACGCCGGTGACGACGCTCTTGAGCAGCGAGCCGATCGCCTGGCCGCGCTGGCTGCGGCGGGAGGACGCGAAGGTGGCGTCGCCCGCATCGTGCGCCTTGGTGATCTTGCTGGCGAGCGTGGGCGCCTCGACGGTGCGGCTGACGATCTTGTCGATCACCCGGTGAAGGATCCAGCGCAGCACGAGCGCCAGCACGATCAGGCCGAGGATGCGCAGGGGGATGCCGATCACCCATTCGCCGAGCGTCGACCAGGAGACCGAGACCAGTGGGGGGTTCGGGGGGATGGACATGGGTTCCAGTATCCAAGCCGTTCAAGGTCGACGGCCAATCCCCGGCCGGGCATCGACTCCCGCCGCGGCGACGAGGGGCAGAGATGAGAACCACGACGTACGCCGGTTAGTATCTGCCCCGTGAGCAACCAGATCCTGCGCCGCGCCGGCCTCCTCGGCGCCTCCGCCTCCGCCGCCGTCGTCGCCTCTGTTGCTACCGCCGGCCCCGCCAGCGCCGAGGTTCCCAACGGCTGGCCGGTCGCCGAGGAGATGACCGCCTCCGGTCTGCTCCTGCTCATCCTGCTCATCCCGGTGATCCTGATGGTGGTCATCTCCCTGCTGGTGCTCCTGCCGGGCGTGTTCCGCGGCGAGGGGCTGCTGCCCAAGCCCCACAAGGCCGAGGACGACAACCTCCCCGCCGCGACGCACTGACCGGTTCGGTCAGCTGAGAATGGCCAGCTGCTGGGTCGCCCGCGTCATCGCGACGTAGCGGTCCACGGCACCCTCGATCCCGGTCCCGTACGTCTCGGGGCCGATGAGGACGACCAGGTCGAACTCGAGCCCCTTGGCATGCTCCGGGCTCAACCGGCGTACGCGGCCTTCGTTCAGGTCCTGTGAATCAGCGGCGATGACGCAGGCGATGCCCTCCTCGTGCTCGGCGAGCCAGGTGTCCAGGATCACATCGAGCTCGCCGACCGTGCCATGGTGCACCGGGATGCCGGAGGCACGGATCGACGTGGGCACGTTGGCGTCGGGGAGTGCCGCACGGATGACCGGCTCGGCCTCGGTCATCACCTCCTCGGGCGTGCGGTAGTTGATGCTCAGGCCGGCCATCTCGATCCGGTCCAGGCCGACGCGCTCGAGCCGCTCCTGCCACGACTCGGTGAACCCGTGCCGCGCCTGGGCGCGGTCGCCGACGATCGTGAAGCTGCGCGCGGGGCAGCGGCTGATCAGCATCTGCCATTCGGCGTCGGTCAGCTCCTGCGCCTCGTCGACGACGATGTGCGCGAACGGCCCGGCGTACGGGTCGAGCTCCTCCGGCTCCCGCACGGAGTCGTCGAGAAGGGCGGTGCGCAGGTCCTGTCCGCGCAGCATCGACATCACCTTCATGTCGGAGTCGTCGTGGCTGATCAGGTCCGAGACGACCGCCGCCTTCGCCTTCCGGTCGGCGGCCGCCGCTGCCTTCTGCGCGCTCCGGCGCCGTGAGGCGTCGGGGTCGCCGAGCCGGCGGTGGGCGGCGTCGAGCAGCGGCAGGTCCGCCTCGGTCCAGGCCTTCGGGTCCTCGCGCTGCAGCGTCTTCACCTCCTCCGGAGTGAGCCAGGGTGCGCACATCCGCAGGAACGCCGGCACCTCCCACAGGTCCCCGACGATGTCGGCCGGCCGCAGCCGCGGCCAGACCTCGCCGAAGACGTCGAGCAGGCCAGCGTTGGTCTCCAGCGAGGCGCGCAGGGCGTCGGTCGCGTCCTCGTCGACGAGGCCGTACGCGTCGAACTCGTCCTCCTCTTGGTCCGCGTCGCCCCAATCGTCGAGATCGGCGTCGTAGTCGCGGTCGGGATCGGCTCCGGTGTTCTCCTGGATCCTCTCGGTCACGATCTTCAGCAGCGCCTCCCAGACCTGGTCGCGGGCGTCGTTGTGCGGCGTACCCTGCTCGGCCGCGGCGATCGCCTCGGCCCAGTCGCCGGTGCTGATCACCGCGTCGCCGTAGGGCGTCTCGACCAGCGTGGGCTTCGACGGTGGCTTCTCGTAGAGCGCCACCGCGGGCTCGATCGCCGCGACCATCCGGGCGTCGGCCTTGAGCCGGGCGACCTCCTTGTCCGTCTCCGGTGCCAGCGAGGCACCCTCGGGCACCATCCGGCGCAGCGTGGTGGTGCGTACGCCCTCCTCGCCCAGGCTCGGCAGCACGTCCGCGACATAGGAGAGGTAGGGCTCGTGCGGCCCCACGAACAGCACCCCACCCTTGCCCTCGCCCAGTCGCGGGTCGGAGTAGAGGAGGTACGCCGTGCGGTGCAGCGCCACCACGGTCTTGCCCGTCCCCGGACCGCCGTCGACCACCAGCGCGCCCCGTGAGGACGCTCGGACGATGGCGTCCTGGTCGGCCTGGATGGTGCCGAGCACATCGCGCATCCGCGGCGAGCGGCTGCTGCCCAGCGTGGCGATGAAGGCCGACTGATCATCGAGGGCGGCGTGCCCCTCGAGCCCTTCGGCGGTGAAGACCTCGTCCCAGTAGTCGGTGATGCGTCCGTTGGTCCAGCGGTAGCGGCGCCGGCTCAGCAGCCCGCGGGGGTCGGCGTGCGTGGCCGCGAAGAACGGCTCCGCGGCCGGCGACCGCCAGTCGACCAGCAGCCTCTTCCCGTCGTTGGCCGTCAGACCGAGCCGTCCGATGTAGATGGTGCTGCCGGCGTCCGTGACGATCCGCCCCAGGCACAGGTCCAGGCTGAACCTGCGCAGCATCCGCAGCTGCCCGCCGATCCGGTGCACCTCCAGGTCGCGATCCATCGCCTCCTGCCCGTGCCCACCCGGGCGGCGGCGTACGTCATCGAGCCGTTCGTTCAGCTCGGAGATCTGCTCCTCGAGACTCTCCGCGATGGCAGCGAAGTGCTGCTCGTCCTCAGCGATCAATGCCGGGTCCGCCTTGGCGTCGTGACGGCCCGCGAGATCGAATGCTTGCAACGTTGAATCCCCTGTCTGATCAGGCCTTTTACCTGTTCGAGGAGGAGATTCTGCCCCAAGCCGGGGGCCTTGCGGCAAGCCCCTATGTGCGCTATAAAGTTGTTAGTGGAAGGGGAGATCTCCCTTCCATTCGTGGTTTTCGAGCAGATACGGAAGGGCCCCGGAAGCAGGTGCTTCCGGGGCCCTTCGCGGGTGGTGCTACTGAGCGTCGCGCTCCTGAGCGGCGAGGGCGCGGGCGACCTCGTCACGTCCCTCGCGGACGTACCGCTTCGCGGCCGGCTCGGCGGGGGAGGTCTCGAGCCACTTGTCGGCCTTCTCCAGAAGCTCCGGGGAGGCGGCCGGCTTCGGGAAGATGAACTCCAGCACCGTCGAGGCGCGGTGGGTGCCGAGGTGCTCCCAGAGGGTGTCGGCGGCCTCGAAGTAGCGGTCGACGAAGGGCGCCAGCACCTCGTCCTGCCCGCCACGCTGGAACGAGAGCACGATCGAGCGGGCGGTCTCGTTGGCCACGTCGGTGCGGACGACGACCGACTCCCAGGCAGCCTCCTTGGCCTCGGCCGTCGGCTGCGCGGCGCGGGCGGCGGCAGCCTTCTCCTGGCCGGAGATCGTGTTGTCGCGCTCGAGCTCGGCAGCGATCTCGGCCTCACCGAAGGTGCCCGAGGCGGCCAGGCCGGTGACGAGCGCCCAGCGCAGGTCCTGGTCGATGTCGAGACCGTCGAAGGCCAGGTCGCCGGAGAGCAGGCCCTTGAGGTCGGCGATCGCGGCCTCGGAGCGGGCTGCGGCGGCGTACGTCCGGGCGAAGGTCAGCTGGTGGTCGCTGCTCGGCGCGGCGGCCTCCAGCAGCTCCCTCAGGCCGGTCTCCCAGCGCGCCTTGAGGGCGTCGCGGTTGGCCGGAGCCGAGAACGAGCCCACCGCCTGGGCGGCGAAGACCGGGATCCGGGTGACGCCCCAGGCGTCGGTCTCCTGGCCGATGTTGGCGAGCACGAGCTCGACGAAGTCGCTCGCCCGCATCTCGGCGTCGCGGGTCATGTCCCACGCCGCACCCCAGATCAGCGCGCGCGAGAGCGAGTCGCCCAGCGCGGACAGCGACGACAGCGCGGTGGCCAGCGACCGCTCGTCGAGCCGGATCTTGGCGTACGTCAGGTCGCCCTCGTTCAGCAGCAGCAGGTCGGGCTGCTTGACCCCGGCCAGCTGCGGAACCTCGGTCAGCTCTCCGGTGACGTCGATCTCGAACGCGTCCCGACGCACGAGCGCGCCATCGACGAGGTCGTAGAGGCCGAGGCCGATGCGGTGACGGCGGAGCGTCGGGTAGTCGGCGGCGGCCGACTGGCGCACGGCGAAGGCGGCGTAGGAGCCGTCGTCGGCGAGCGTGAACTCGGGAGCGAGGGTGTTGACGCCGGCGGTCTGCAGCCACTCCTGGGCCCAGCCCTGGAGCTCACGCCCGGAGGCGGCCTCGAGGTGGCGCAGCAGGTCCTTGAACTCGGAGTTCCCGTAGGCGAACTCCTTGAAGTAGGCCTTGAGGCCCTCCAGGAACGGCTCCAGGCCGACCCACGCCACGAGCTGCTTCAGGACGGAAGCGCCCTTGGCGTAGGTGATCATGTCGAAGTTGACCTCGACGGCCTGCAGGTCGTAGTTGTCCGCGGCGATTGGGTGCGTCGTGGGCAGCTGGTCCTGGCGGTAGCCGGTCTGCTTGCGGGCGTTGGTGAAGCCGGTCCAGGCGTCGGTGAACTCGGTCGCGTTGGCCTGGGCGTGGTAGCAGGCCCACTCGGCGAAGGACTCGTTGAGCCAGAGGTCGTCCCACCACTTCATGGTGACCAGGTCGCCGAACCACATGTGCGCCATCTCGTGCAGGATCACCGAGGCGCGGAAGTCGTAGAAGGAGCGCGGCTGCTTGGAGCGCGGCAGGTACTCGTCGCGCAGCGTCACGGCGCCGGCGTTCTCCATCGCACCCATGTTGTACTCGGGCACGTAGAGCTGGTCGTACTTCCCGAAGGGGTAGGGGAAGTCGAAGGCGTCCTCGAAGAACTCGAAGCCCTGCTTGGTGATCTTCACGACCTCGTCGCGGTCGAGGTGGGGGACCAGCGACTGGCGGCAGTAGTGACCCAGCGGGATGGTGCCGAACTTGCCCTCGTAGACATCCTGGACCTCGTGGTACTCACCGGCGATCAGCGCGGTGATGTAGGTCGACATCTTCTTGGTGGGCTCGAAGTCCCAGGTCGCGCGGCCGTCGCCGAGCGGCTTCGGCTCGGGGGTGACGGCGTTGGAGACGACCTTCCAGCCCTCGGGAGCGGTCACGTGGAAGGTGAAGACGGACTTGAGGTCGGGCTGCTCGAAGGTGGTGTAGACGCGGCGGGCGTCGGGCACCTCGAACTGGGAGTAGAGGTAGACGCGGTCGTCGGCGGGGTCGACGAAGCGGTGCAGGCCCTCGCCGGTGTGGGAGTAGGTGCAGTCGGCCTTGACCACGAGCACGTTCTCGGCCGCCAGGCCGTCGAGGAGAATCCGGGAGTCCTGGTACGCCACCGCGGGGTCGAGCGCCACGCCGTTGAGCGTGATCTCGTGAACCGTCGCGCCGACTAGATCGGCGAACGTCGAGGCTCCGGCCTCGGTGGAGGTGAAGGTGATCGTCGTCGTCGAACCGAAGGTCTCAGCACCCGTGGTGAGGTCGAGTTCGATGTCGTACGAGAGGACGTCGAGGAGTGCGGCCCTAGCGGTGGCTTCGGCGCGCGTCAGATTGGTTCCAGGCATGGCTGGATCCTCTCACTGCGCCCGGAATTCGAGACATTTATATCGCCGTTGTTGCCCGTTCTTGGGAGTCGCTGAGCGTGAAAAGTAAAAATACAGTGTTGTAATTCCGACACACCGGTATCAATGGTTGACAACTTTCTCTAGGGTGCTCATGTGCCCCTCAAGTCACAGAAACACCAGTATTCACAGGAGTCGCGCCAGGTGGGGAAGCCTGGCGGGGCGCTGCGCCGGGCCTTGGTCACCGGCGCGGTTCTGCTGCTCGTCGGCCTCGGTGTGCAAGTCATCCCCAAGTTGGCATCACCGGCGCACGCGGGCTCGATCACGCTCTGCTCCGGCTTCTCGGACTGCCGCAGCAAGGGCTACTCCACCGGCGGGTACGAGAGTGCGTGGGGGAGCATGTACTGGCGGATGTACGCCGGTCGGAACTGCACCAACTACGTCGCGTACAAGCTGATCCAGACGGGCCTGCCGAACGCTCGTCCCTGGTCGGGCGAGGGCAACGCCACCAACTGGGGCGTCGCGCTGAGCAGGCTGACGAACCGCACGCCGACCGTCGGCTCGGTCGCCTGGTGGCACTCCTCGCACCCGAGCGCGAGCCGCTTCGGGCACGTCGCGATCGTCGAGAAGGTCGGCGCGGACACGATCACGATCTCGGAGTCGAACTACGGCAGCGACATCAGCTGGCGCCGGATCGGCAAGGACTCGGTGAACTACCCGACCGGGTTCATCCACTTCAACGACCAGCGCCTCTCGGTCACCAAGCGGCCCACGGTCGAGGGCACGGCACAGGTCGGCAAGGCGGTCACCGTCAACACCGGCTCGTGGAGCCCGAACCCGAACAAGATCCGCTACCAGTGGATCGTGAACAAGAAGCCGATCCCGGGAGCGACCAACAAGACCTTCCGTATCCCCGGCCACCTCGCCGGCAAGCAGATCGCGGCAGTGCTCACCGGCACCCGCCGGGACTACAGCGAGGCCAAGACGATGAGCGAGATCCTGCCGCCGATCAAGCAGGGCACGTTCAAGGTCCTGGCGCAGCCGAAGATCAACGGCACCCAGAAGGTCGGCTCGACGATCTCCGTCGGCGGAGCGGACTACGAGCCGTCGGCCAAGATCGGCGAGGTCAGGTGGTACGCCGACAAGACCCTGATCGCACGCACCAAGTCCCGCTTCCTGAAGGTGCCCGCAACGGCCTCCGGGAAGAGGATCGGCGCGGTCGTCGTCGGTGTCCAGGAGGGCTACCGCCCGAAGCAGTCGTACGCCTTCGCCAGCACGCTCGTCGGTGGCGGCAAGGCACCGCAGCAGCCGGTGGAGCCGACGCCTGGAGGCACGCTCGCCCGGACCGAGGCCGGCTTCGTGAAGGGCGGCACCCGTCTCGGCGGCCTGATGCAGGTCGACCCGGGCGGCTTCAGCGAGGCCGTCGACCTCTCCTACCAGTGGACACGTGAAGGCACGCCGATCTCCGGAGCCACGACCGAGAAGTACCGTCCCACCGAGGCCGACGTCGGCCACCGCCTCAGTGTCACCGTGGTCGCCCGCTCCAGCAGCGGCCAGACGCTGAGCAAGACGTACGGCCCCAGCGGCCGGGTCCGCGTCAAGCCGAGCGTCAAGGTCACCGCGACCGGCGGCTCCCGGCAGGCGAAGGTGGCCGTCCAGGTCACCGCGCCGGGCTACCTCCCCACCGGGACGGTCAAGATCACGACCAACGGCGGACGTACGGTCACCAAGACGCTCAGCGATGGCGCGGCCGGTGTCACCTTCGTCAAGCTCCCCGCCGGCGAGTACGCCGTCACCGCCGCCTACAGCGGCGACGAGGTCGCCTACTGGGCCAGCGGGGGTGACTTCACCACCGTCAGGTGAGGGCTGGAACAGATCCGCGGCGGGAGTGGTTCGTGTCGATATGACTCAGACCACCCCCGCCGCGCCGTCCGAGAAGACTTCCGAGAAGACTTCCGAGAAGACCCCCGAGAAGACCTCTGCCGACTTCTGGTTCGACCCCGCCTGTCCGTTCGCCTGGATCACCTCGCGCTGGATCCTCGAGGTCGAGAAGGTGCGCGACGTCGAGGTGACCTGGCACATCATGAGCCTGGCGTACCTCAATCAGGACAAGGACATCCCGCAGGAGTACCGGGACTTCCTCAAGACCGCCTGGGGCCCGGTGCGGGTCTGCATGGCGGTCCAGAACGAGTACGGCCAGGAGAAGCTCGCCGAGATCTACACCGCGCTCGGCACCCGCCGCCACGTCGAGGGCCGTGACTTCGACCGGGCGCTGATCGAGGAGGCGCTGGCCTCGGTCGGTCTGCCCGTCGAGCTGGCCGACGCGATGGACGACTCCTCGTTCGACGAGGACATCGCCAAGTCCCACCACGAGGGTATGGACCAGGTCGGCAACGACGTCGGCACCCCGACGATCGCGATGAACGGCTCCGCGTTCTTCGGCCCGGTCATCTCCAAGGCGCCCAAGGGCGAGGAGGCCGGCAAGCTCTGGGACGGCTTCCAGCTGATCACCGCCTACCCCTACGTCTACGAGCTCAAGCGCGCCCGGGTCCACGACCTCGACTTCAGCTGAGGTGCTGACCGCGAGGAATTTTTCGGTGACGCCGAGGTCTACCAGTCGTACGTTGGCAGGGTGACTACTACAGACGACGCAGGACTCCTCTCGCGGGCGCTGGACCAGACCGGCGATCTGCTCGACCGGGTGCACGCCGACACCGTCTCGCGGCCGACGCCGTGCCGCCAGTGGGATGTCGGCACGCTGGCCGACCACGTGATCGCGGACGGCGCCAACTTCGTCACGATGCTTCGTGGCGGTGAGCCCGACTGGGGTGCGCCCGCGCCGCACATCGCCGAGAGCTGGGGACCGGCGTTCAAGGTCGGCGCCGACGACGTGTTGCACGCGTGGGACCAGGGTCCCGGGACGGACGGCTGGGAGGGCGGCGCGTCGGTGCCGGTCGGTCTGCTCGTCGCCGAGTACGCCACCCACTCCTGGGACCTCGCGCAGGCACTCGACGTCCCGACCTCCGAGCTCGACCCGGAGCTGGCCGAGGTCGGGCTGGCCTTCATGAAGGCGACCCTGAAACCGGAGATGCGCACGGGCGCGTTCGAGGCCGAGGTGGCGGCGCCCGAGGGTGCCGGGGCGTACGAGCGGCTGGCTGCTTTCGCGGGACGCAGGCTCGCCTGACACCATGGGCGTGTGGTTGATCAGATGGGAGTGTTCGCGCTGCAGCGGGCACTGACGCAGGCAGCAGAGCTTCTCGACACCGTCACGGCGGATGATCTGACCCGGCCGACGCCGTGTCCGGAGTGGGATCTGCGCAAGCTGGCCAACCACATGATCGCCCAGCCGCGCGTCTTCGTGACGATGCTCCAGGGCTCGCCGCCCGGATGGGACGGGCGTGAGGACTACGCGGCCAACCTGGGCGAGGAGCTCCGCACCAGGGGCAACGCGCTGATCAACCTGTGGCGCGAGGTCGGCCCCGACGACATGGTCATGATCGACCCCGACTGGCAGTCGGCCGAGATCGCGGTCCACACCTGGGACCTGTGTGCGGCGCTCGGCCGCCCGACCGACGGCCTCGACGAGGCCGTCGCCCAGCGCGCGGTCGTCGCGATGGACCGCATCCTCGGGCCGGAGCGCAAGGGGCGGGCCTTCGCCAACGCGCTCTCGGCGCCGGAGGGGTCGGGGGCCTATGAGCACCTGGCTGCGTACGCGGGGCGTCCGGTGCCGTTCGTAGCCTGACCCCAAACTGTGACTCATGAGTCACAGAGGTCTCAAACGACACACCGAACACATGCGTTTGCGGCATGTCGGGCGCTCGACTCTTCAAAATCAAGGGTATGGCCAGCTTCCCCCGCGTCATCACCGTGACCCTGACCGCTGTCGTCGTCGGCGCGTCGATGCTCGTGCCTGCTATCGGTTCGGCGATCGATCCGGCAGCCGCCGAGGACGGGCAGCTGATCAAGCTGCCCCGTCTCGAGGACGGCATCGCCACCCGTGACGTGAAGCTGCCGCCGCGGCTGACCGAGCGGTCCGCCGCCGCGGCCTCGACGGAGAAGCTGCGTACGACGACCTTCTCGATGGTCGGGGTCTCGTGGAGCGGGGAGGAGACTCCCCAGGTCGAGGTGCGGGTGAGCAAGTCGGACCAGTGGCGCGAGTGGCAGGAGCTGCCGCTGCAGGAGGACCTGCCCGACGGCGGCGAAGGGGACGTCGCCGCGCGCGGCAAGGTCGAGCGCCGAGGCACCCAGCCGGTGTGGACCGGCCGGGCCAGCGGCGTACAGGTGCGGGTCGAGGGTGCGCAGCCCAAGGACCTGAAGCTGACCCTCATCAACACCGGGCCGCAGGAGGACGTCAAGGCTCCGAAGAGGGAAGCCGACGACCTCGGCTACGGCAGCGCCGGCGACGGCGGCGCCAACGGCCGGGTCGCGCGGTCGCGACCGCGGTGGGCGCCGAAGCCGGTGATCTTCACCCGGTCGCAGTGGGGGGCCAACAACTCCTGGCGCAACGGCCGCCCGGAGTACAACAGCACGCTCAAGCAGGTCCACATCCACCACACCGCCACGAGCAACAACTACTCCAAGGGCGACGTGCCGGGGATCATCCGCGGCATCTACAGCTATCACACCAGGTCACTGGGGTGGTTCGACATCGCCTACAACTTCCTCATCGACAAGTACGGCCGTGCCTGGGAGGGCCGCTCCGGCGGCATCGACCGGCTCGTCAAGGGCGCGCACACGCGTGGCTTCAACCACCAGTCGATGGGCATCGCCCTGATCGGCAACTTCGAGAACGTACGTCCCTCCGACGACGCCCTCATCAAGACCGAGCGGATGGCGGCCTGGAAGCTCGACATGGCCGGCCGCGACGAGCGCGGCACGCTCGAGACGATCTCCAAGGGCAGCGACCGGTTCCCGGCCGGCCGGAGGGTGCGGGTCTGGGTCATCGACGGCCACTTCCACACCAACGAGACCTCCTGCCCGGGCGCCCAGCTCGCCAAGTGGCTGCCGTGGATCCGGAAGTACGCCTACCAGCGGGACCAGATGTTCAACCCGTGATCCGGGTTGCCGGTGTCGATGACTGTGTCGATGGAGGGCTGATGACGCCCGCTCCCTAGGATGGAGCCATGAGCAACGTTCTGTCCGCAGTCGCCTGGCCGTACGCCAACGGCCCGCGCCACATCGGCCACGTGGCCGGTTTCGGCGTGCCCTCCGACGTCTTCAGTCGGTACATGCGGATGGCGGGTCACGACGTGCTCATGGTCTCCGGCTCGGACGAGCACGGCACCCCGATTCTGATCGCCGCCGACGAGGCCGGCGTGACGCCCCAGGAGCTCGTCGACAAGAACCACCGGATCATCGTCGAGGACCTGACCTCGCTCGGCCTGACGTACGACCTCTACACCCGCACCACCTCGGCCAACCATCACTCGGTGGTGCAGGAGCTGTTCCTCGGGGTGTGGAACAACGGCTACTTCGTCGAGCAGACCTCCAAGGGTGCGATCTCGCCGTCGACCGGCCGGACCCTGCCCGACCGCTACATCGAGGGCACCTGTCCGATCTGCGGGGCCGATGGTGCGCGCGGTGACCAGTGCGACAACTGTGGCAACCAGCTCGACCCGGACCAGCTGATCAACCCCGTCTCCAAGATCAACGGCGAGACGCCGGAGTTCATCGAGACCCAGCACTTCTTCCTCGACCTGCCCGCCCTGGCCGACGCCCTGCACGCGTTCCTCGACGAGCGTGAGCAGACCGGCCTGTGGCGCCCGAACGTCATCCGGTTCAGCCAGAACATCCTCAAGGAGATCCGGCCGCGGGCGATGACCCGCGACATCGACTGGGGCATCAAGGTCCCCCTCGACGGCTGGCGCGACAACCCGACCAAGCGGATGTACGTCTGGTTCGACGCCGTCATCGGCTACCTGTCCGCCTCGATCGAGTGGGCCCGGCGCTCGGGCGACCCCGACGCCTGGCGAGCCTGGTGGAACTCGCCTGACGCGCCCTCGTACTACTTCATGGGCAAGGACAACATCGTCTTCCACTCCCAGATCTGGCCGGCCGAGCTGATCGCCTACAACGGCGGCGGCTCGAAGGGCGGCGAGCCGGGGGCGTACGGCACGCTCAACCTGCCGACCGAGGTCGTCTCCAGCGAGTACCTGACGATGGAGGGCAAGAAGTTCTCCTCCTCGAAGAAGATCGTGATCTACGTGCGCGACCTCCTCTCGCGCTACCAGCCCGACGCGTTCCGCTACTTCGTGGCCGCCGCCGGCCCCGAGTCGAACGACTCCGACTTCACCTGGGCGGAGTTCGTGCGGCGTACGAACGACGAGCTCGTCGCCGGCTGGGGCAACCTGGTCAACCGCACCGCCACCCTGATCGCGAAGAACTTCGGCGAGCTGCCCGCCGCCGGGACGCTGACCGAGGCGGACCAGGTCATCCTGTCCACCGTGGAGGCGGCCTTCGGCACCGTCGGCGACCTGATCGGTCGCCACCGGCAGAAGCAGGCGATCGGTGAGGCGATGCGTGCGGTCGGCGAGGTCAACAAGTACGTCACCGACCTCGAGCCGTGGAAGCTGGCCAAGGCTCCCGAGGACCGCGAGCGGCTCGGCACCGTGCTGCACGTGATGGCGCAGTGCGTCGCCGACCTCAACCTGATCCTCTCCCCGTTCCTGCCGTTCTCCGCCAACGAGATCGACAAGGCGCTGGGTGGCAAGGGTGAGGTCGCCCCGATGCCCCGCATCGAGGAGGTCGAGGACCTCGACAACGGCAAGCCCTACCCGATCATCACCGGCGACTACTCCGGCGCGCCCTCGTGGGAGCGTCACCCGATCGTCGTCGGCACCCCGGTCGCCAAGCCCACCCCGGTCTTCCAGAAGCTGGACTCCGCGATCATCGACGAGGAGCTCGACCGGCTGGGCATCAAGCCGGAGTAGCGGCTGCGGTAATCGGTTGGATCGAACCCGGCGTGGCTGGGACGATTCGGCGCATGATCGCACTGCTCGGCGACGACCGGGGACACCGCAGCCATCAGGAGCTCAACGCGCTTCGGCCGCAGCTGGCCGAGCTCGGGGCCGAGACGGAGTGGGTGCCGACCGACTCCGGGTTCGACATCGCAGCCTTTGACGGGGTCTGGCTCGTGCCCGGTTCGCCCTACGCCGATGACGCCGCGGTCCTCGCGGCGCTCACGGTCGTGCGGGAGTGGGGGATTCCGTTCCTCGGGGTGTGCGGTGGGATGCAGTACGCCGTGCTGGAGTGGACCCGCAACGTGCTCGGCTCCACGGCGACCCATGCCGAGTCCGACGGCGTGGGCGAGGACAACGCGGTGGCTGCGCTGGCCTGTTCGCTCTACGGCGAGGAGCGGCTGGTGACCCCGGTCACCGGCACCCGCTTCGAAGCCTGGCAGCCGGAGCCGTTCGTCGGCATGCACTTCTGCAACTACGCGCCCACACCTGAGGCCGTGGCGACGCTGGAGAAGATCGGTGTCGTCGTCGGCGCCACCGCGGACGACGCCGGAGCGGAGGTCCTGGAGTTCCCGGACCACCCGTTCTACGTCACCAGCATGTTCCAGCCTCACGTCGGCGCCCTCGCCGGAGCCCCGGTCCACCCGCTCGTGCGGGCGTTCGTGAGCGCGGTCTCTGCGCGGCGATGAGCGTCACGCTCCAGTTCCACCCCGACTGGCCGTACGCGGGCGGGCTGGTGATCGAGTCGCTGGCGCGGGATAGGAGGTATCGGTCGCAGTTCGAGACCGGGACGTCGAACGGCGGCTTGACCGCGCATCCGGGCGGGGACCGCTGGCGCTGGGAGAGCCGGCTGTTCGGAGGGCGCTACGACGCCGGACCGGCGGGTGAGAGGCCGGTCTACGGAGCGTGGAACCGTCGTCGAGATCCGTACGGTGGCGCGATCCGGTTCGGATCGGCCCACCTCAGGCTCCGGCCGGAGGTGCTGGAGCGGTGCACGTTCTGCTTTCCCGACTCGGTCCTCGAGCCGACCGACTTCGGTGGCCCGGAGAAGCTGCCGCAGCTGTCCGCGATGGCCGACGCCTCGGGTTTCGACGACCTCGACGAGTGCGTCGAGGCGCACGTGCACGGTGGCGTCGTGATCGAACGAGATGTCGAGGCGGTCGTGCTCGACCCGTGCTTCCGGGACACCGCTGTCGAGGCGGCGGCCGCTCGCCTCGGCTGCGCGGTGGAGTGGCATCCGGGGTTCCGGGTCGCCACCGACGGCCTCGATCCGGGCTACCGCGGACAGGAGTACGTCGACCTGGCTCGATCGCTCGGTGACGTACTCACACCTGGTCTTCTCGGCGACGCGGCGCGGTCGGGGGACTACGAGGCGCAGTCGGTCAAGCGGGTCTGGCACTACCTGGCGAGGTTCGGGAGGGGCGATTCCGGTTCGCTATGACAGAGGGTCCGAGCTTGTGAGGGATTCACAAGCTCGGACCCTCTGTCATAGCGGACATCAACCGCCTCTACCGTCTCCGCCACCGAACCAGTCACCTCGCCTACGAGAGGCTCGGAAGATCCCCGCGTACGGTGGCCGCGGCCAGTCAGTCCGGCGATGAGGTGGCGCCGCTCTGTCACCCGACCCAGCAGGCCGCGCTGCACGAGGTTCTCCGCGATCAGCTTGGCGTCATTCCGGCGGGGTGATGGCGGCTGCGTAGCGCTTCGCGAGGATCTCGAGGTGGTCGCGGAGCTCCGGGGGTGACTCGACGGTGAAGTCGAGGCCGAGCATGCCGATCCAGACGGCCACGACCTCGAGGCTGTCACCGCCGGTGACCAGGACGCTGCGGTCGGGGGCGATCGGCTCGACGGTGCCGACGGCGGGGTTGATCCGGGAGATGACCTCCTCGGCGGAGGCGGCGATGATCAGGCGGGCGTGGACGGCCCAGCCGGTGCGGGCGACCTCGCGTACGACGAACTCGGTGAGGTCGAAGGCTGGATCAGCCGGACGGAACGGGCGACCGCCGGGCACCTTCAGGCGCAGCCAGTCGACGCGGAGCGGCAGCCAGGCGTCGGCGCGCGGGTCGCGGGCGACGAGGTACCAGCGCCGCTGCCACGCGATCAGCCGGTAGGGCTCGACCTCGATCGGCTCGTCGCGGTAGTCGGCGCGTACGCCGGCATGGTCCCGGATCGCGGTGGCCAGCGCCTGGAGGGTGCCGGCGTCGACGTCCGGGTCGGGGACGTTGCTGTCGGTGTTGACGGGGCCGGCTTCCATCGCGTCGACCACCGCGGCCAGCTTGCGACGCAGGTGGTCGGGCAGCACCTGCTCGAGCTTGCCCAGCGCCCGGGCACTGGTCTCCGCGACGCCGGTGATGCCCGTCGCGGCCCGCAGTCCGACGGCGACCGCGAGCGCCTCCTCGTCGTCGAGCAGCAGCGGCGGAAGATTCCCGCCGGAGCCGAGCCGGTAGCGACCACCCGGTCCGCGGACCGACTCCACCGGATAGCCGAGCTCGCGCAGCTTGGTCATGTCGTTGCGCACGGTGCGCTCGGAGACGTCGAGCCGGGTGGCCAGGTCGGCGCCGGTCCAGCCGGCCGAGGACTGCAGCAGACCGAGGAGCGCGAGCAGTCGCGCAGAGGTTTCCAGCACGGGCTCAGCGTGCGGGAAAAAAGATTCACGGGCCACCGGAATTCCGGAATCAGGCTTGCCGGAACCCTTCATAACGTGGGTCTCACAAGGTCGGAAACCACCAAGGAGAAGTCATGAACACGCAGGTCAACACCGGAATCAGCACCAAGTCCAACGGCGAGATCAGCACAGTCACCGTCGAGTTCCCGCAGGCGGATCTCGACGACCTCCGCTCCCGCCTCGAGCGCACCCGGTTCGCGCCCAGCGTGCCCGGCGACTCCTGGGTCTACGGCACCCCGACGGCCTACCTCGCCGACATGGTCGAGCGCTGGAAGAGCTTCGACTGGCGCGCGGTCGAGGCGCGGATCAACGCCGTGCCCAACCACCTGACCGAGATCGACGGCCAGGTCATCCACTTCGTCCACGTACCCTCCTCGAACCCGGACGCCAAGGCGCTCCTGCTCGCCCACACCTACCCGGGCTCGTTCCTGGAGTTCCTGCCGATGATCGAGCTGCTGACGGAGGAGTTCCACCTGGTGATCCCGGAGCTGCCGGGCTTCGGGCTCTCGACCCCGGTGGTCGACACCGGCTGGACGATGAAGCGGGCGGCCGAGGCGTACGACGTGCTCATGCGTCGGCTCGGCTACGACTCCTACGGGGTGCACGGCAGCGACGGCGGCGCGATGATCGGTCGCGAGCTGGCGCTGCTGAACCCCGAGGGCTTCCTCGGCGCGCACGTGCTGCAGCTCTTCTCGTTCCCGTCGGGCGACCCGAGCGAGTTCGAGAACTTCGGGCCGAAGGAGTACGCCGCGCTCGAGCACATGCAGTGGTTCCAGTCCGTCGGCGGCTACAACGCCATGAACGGCTCCCGGCCGCAGACGATCGGTGCGGCGCTGGCCGACTCGCCGGTCGGGACGCTGGCCTACAGCGAGCTCTTCGAGTCCTTCGGCAACGGCACCTCGCTGGTCACTCCCGAGCAGGTCATCGAGCAGGCGACCTACTACTGGCTCACCAACTCCTACGCCTCGGCTGCGCGCTACCACTACGAGGAGGGGCACGCCGAGCGCGAGCCGGAGGTCTCCCAGGGCCGGATCGGGGTCGCCGTCTTCAAGGACGACTTCCAGACCATCCGGTCGCTGGCCGAGCGGGACAACGCCAACATCCAGCACTGGTCGGAGTTCTCCGAGGGCGGCCACTACGCGGCCATGGAACGTCCCGAGGACGTCGCCGCCGACGTGCGGGCGTTCTTCGCCTGACGTCTTGCAAAGAACCCGAGGATCGCAGCCCCTCCGCGGCTGCGATCCTCGGGTTGTGTCAGGTGGCCGTCGCGGTGACGGTGGTGGCGACCATCACCGCGGTCATGACCGCGGTGACCTCGTCCATCGCGTCCTTGACGCCCTTGGCGGCCCAGTCGCCACGGGCGATCTCCTTCGCCCGCTTCTTGACCGCGCCGGCGCCGACGCCCCTCGTGTCGACCACCTTGTGGGCGAGGTCGATGGAGGAGAGGAGGGCGATGAGCGGTCCGGTCCGTGCGTCCGGTGCGGCGCCCTGGATGAGAACGGCGACCAGGCGGCCGCGTACGGCGTTCTCGTGGGTCGAGTCCGCGGCCGGCCAGGTGGTGCGCGGGAAGAGGCCGAGGATCTTCTCGTCGCGGCGCTTGAGGATGTTGCGGTCGCACAGCCGCGCGGCGAGGGCCTCGTGCAGCCCCTTGCCGAGGTTGGTGACGGCGCTCTTGGCCGCCAGTGGCTTGGCCGCCAGCACGTCGTACGCAGCGGCCAGGACCGGCTCGTCCGGCCGTCGGCCCGGCACCGTCATGGCCTTGGCCGGGGTGAGCCCGGACTTGGGCACGACTTGGACCGAGCCCGCCATGACGAGCTCGGTCAGGATCGCTCCGCCCAGCGCCTGCTGGACCCAGGACGAGGCGAGCGTGCCCTTCTCGTCGTCGAGCACGAGCAGCAGCAGGTCTTCCGCGATCAGCATGCATCGACGGTAAAACGACTCGCGGCCCGGCGCCTCCTACGAAAGACGGATCTTTGCTCGGTCCTTCGTCTAGGCCTGTGCCGACTCCGGGCTGGCTACGTCGAACATCCAGCTCACGCCGAACTTGTCGTCGAACTGGCCGAAGTAGTCGCCCCACGGCGCCTGCGCGAACGGCATCCCTGGCGTGCCGCCCTCGGAGAGCTTGGCGTAGTAGTCGGCGAAGCGCGGCTGGTCGGCGGGGTCGGCGCTGGTCATCGCGATGGTGACGCCGGCGGTCGGGGCGACGTACTCCATGCCCATCCCCGGAGGCGTGTCGGCGGCCATCAGGACGAGGCCGTCGTCGAGGGTGAGCGAGCCGTGCATGACCAGGTCCTTCGCCTCCGGCGGCACCGGACCCATCGCGTCTCCCATGGAGTCGAACGTCATGGTCTCGACGGTGCCGCCGAGCACCGACCGGTAGAACTCGAGCGCCTCAGCGGCCTCGGACTTGAAGCTGATGTAGGGGTTGAGCGTTGCCATTCGGATCGTCTCCTTTGATCGATTTCCGACCCCGTTCGCTCACAGTAGGCGCGCCGAAGGAGGTGGAGAAGGGCAATTCGCTTCTGTTTGCCCTGTTTTCGGGTTCACCGTCAGGGGTGGACGATCTCGACGCCCAGCCACCCTGCCAGCGCCTCGATCTCGGCCTCGACCGCGTCACCGATCTCGGCGGTCCACCCGAAGTCCTCATGGACGGCGAAGACGTTCATCCGCGCCTTCTTGTGGTCCACCTTCGCATCGAGCTTCCCGACGAGCCGCTCGCCGTACAGGATCGGGAGGGCGAAGTAGCCCCAGCGGCGCTTGGCGGCCGGCTTGTACATCTCCAGGACGTACTCGAACCCGAACAGGTCCAGCGCCCGGTCGCGGTCGTAGACGAGGCGGTCGAAGGGGGAGAGCAGGGCAGCCCGCGGCGCGAACCCGTCCTCGAGGGCGGCCAGCGCCTCGGGATCGACCCGCCACTCGCCGTCGACTCCGGCCACGGTGCACGGGACGCCGGCGTCCCCGGCCCCGAGCACCTCGCCGCCGGATGAGTCCTTCCGTCCGGGGCGGGCGATGCCGAGAGAGGCCAGGCGGCGCACGGTCTCGACCCTCAGCGCGTCCTCGGGGGACGGAAGTCGCAGGTCGGAGGGGTAGACGCGCTCCGCGAGGTCCCAGGTGCGCAGCTTGCCGCGGCGGCCGGCGATCGCGACCTCACCCATCCGGTTGAGCAGCTCGATCATCCGCAGAACGTTCTTGTCGTTGGTCCACCCGGTCGATGCCCACGGCACCTCGGCGGTGTCCTCGATCTCGCCGGCCACGAGCGGACCGTCGGCTCGCAGACGGTCCAGGACCTGCGTACGGAATCTCTTGTTGGCCTCCATCCACTCGACGGCCGTGGGGTGGATCCGGCCCGGGGACAGCGCGAGGACCGTCTCGATCTCGTCCATGGGGAAGATGAAGCTGGAGAACTCGACCAGGGAGCGCTCCTGCTCGAGGGCGAAGGTCAGATCCGAATGGTCGTACGCATCCCCCAACCGCGACCACGCCACCAGATCCGCGCTCGGGGCGATCGCCTTGGTCGGGTCGATCTGCAGGAGTGTCAGCTGATCGACGGTCTCCACCAGCGAGACGGGTCGGCGCGCGTCGAGCAACTGGGCACGTACGGCGATCCGGCGCGCCTGCTCCGGGGTCAGGGTGAGCGTCATGGTCGACACAGTATGGGGAGTTCCGGACGACCTGCTGCCGATTCGAACCGATCTTCCGATTCCGCTTGACCGCGCGAATGTTAGCGCTCACACTGGGTCGCATCGTGACGACGGTCACACCGGCCGCCGCAGTAAAAACACTGGAGGACGACAGTGAAGAAGACCCTCATCGGGCTGTGTGCGCTCGCCATGGGTGGGATGTCGCTCAGCGCGTGCGGCGGCAGCGAAGCAGCCGACGACGGCACCATCACCATGGGCTTCGCCCAGGTCGGCGCCGAGAGCGGCTGGCGCACCGCGAACACCACCTCGATCCAGGACTCGGCCAAGGAAGCCGGCATCGACCTGAAGTTCTCCGACGCTCAGCAGAAGCAGGAGAACCAGATCAAGTCGATCCGGTCCTACATCCAGCAGAAGGTGGACGTCATCGCGTTCAGCCCGGTCGTCGAGACCGGCTGGGATGCGGTGCTCCAGGAGGCCAAGCGCGCCAAGATCCCCGTCGTGCTGACCGACCGGGCCGTGGACACCGAAGACACCTCGCTCTACGTCACCTTCATCGGCTCCGACTTCGTCGAGGAGGGTGAGAAGGCGGGCCAGTGGCTGGTCGACAACGCCGACGCGTCCGACGTCGACAAGGACGGTGCGGTCAACGTCGTCGAGCTTCAGGGCACCACCGGATCGGCTCCGGCGATCGACCGCAAGAAGGGGTTCGAGGACAAGATCGCCGCGGACTCCAAGATCAAGATCACCGAGTCCCAGACCGGTGACTTCACCCGTGACGGCGGCAAGCAGGTCATGGAGGCCTTCTTGCAGTCCAACCCGAAGATCGACGTCGTCTACGCCCACAACGACGACATGGGCCTGGGTGCGATCGAGGCGATCAAGGCAGCCGGCAAGAAGCCCGGCACCGACATCAAGATCATCACCGTCGACGCGGTCAAGGACGGCATGACCGCGCTGGCCGCGGGCGAGATCAACTTCATCGTCGAGTGCAGCCCGCTGCTCGGGCCGCAGCTGATGGACGTCGCCGAGAAGGTCGTCGCCGGCGAGGAGGTCCCCGACCGCATCGTCACCGAGGAGACCACCTTCACCCCGGAGCAGGCCGCTGAGGCGCTGCCCGACCGCAAGTACTGACACCCGTTGACCGAGGTGCCTCGGTGAGGCGTCGCTTCCCTCGTGGAACTCCACGAGGGAAGCGCGCGTCCACCGAGCTACCTCGGTGAGCATCCGCCGCCGATCCCCCCGACCCCGCCAGGAGCCAGTACGACATGAGCCAGGCAGAAATGAAGCCACCCCGGCCGGTGGTGGAGATGCTCGACGTCTCCATCACGTTCGGAGCGGTCCGAGCGCTCGACGGCGTCTCGTTGCGACTCCTGCCGGGGGAGGTGCACGCGCTCATGGGAGAGAACGGGGCCGGGAAGTCGACGCTGATCAAGGCGTTGACCGGGGTCTACACGATCGACTCGGGGCGGGTGGAGATCGCCGGCGTCGAGACCCAGTTCGCCACCCCGGCCGCGGCGCAGCACGCCGGGATCAGCACGGTCTACCAGGAGGTCAACCTGGTGCCGAACCTCACCGTGGCCGAGAACATGCTCCTCGGCCGCGAGCCGCGCCGCCTCAACGGGATCGGCCCGATCGACCGCCGGGCGATGAATCGCCGCGCCGCCGCCTCGCTGCAGGGCCTCGGCATCGACATCGACCCCGGGTCGGAGCTCGGCAGCCACCCGATCGCCGTCCAGCAGCTCGTCGCGATCGCGCGTGCCGTCGACACCGACGCGCGGGTCCTGATCCTCGACGAGCCGACCTCCAGCCTCGACGCCGACGAGGTGGCCAGGCTCTTCGAGGTGATGCGCAGACTGCGTGACCAGGGCACCGCGATCGTCTTCGTCTCCCACTTCCTCGACCAGGTCTTCGAGATCTCCGACCGGATGACGATCCTGCGCAACGGCCGCGTGGTGGGTGAGCGGCTGGTCGAGGGGACCACCCAGCTGGAGCTGGTGCAGCTGATGATCGGCCGCGATCTCCAGGTTCTCGAACGCCTCGACCACGCCGTGCAGGAGGCATCCGAGGAGGCCGCGGCCGAGCAGCGCCTCCCGGTGCTGAGCGCCGTCGGGCTGGGCCGGAAGGGAAGCCTGGAGGCCACCGACCTGACCCTGTACCCCGGGGAGGTCGTCGGCATCGCCGGCCTGCTCGGCTCAGGGCGTACGGAGCTGGCCCGGCTGCTGTTCGGCGCCGACGCCCCCGACACCGGCGACCTCACGGTGCGCGGCTCGAGCCGGCGGAGGCTGAGCAGCCCTCGGCACGCGATCGACCGCAAGCTCGCCTTCTGCAGCGAGGACCGCAAGGCCGAGGGAGTCTTCGAGGAGCTCTCCGTCGCCGACAACATGCTGCTCGGCCTGCAGGCCACCCGTGGCTGGCTGCGGCCGATCCCGACGGCGACCCGCGAGAAGCTGGTCAAGGAGTTCATGACCGCTCTCGACGTACGGCCGGCCGACCCGAGCCTGACGATGCGGAGTCTTTCCGGTGGCAACCAGCAGAAGGTCCTGCTGGCGCGCTGGCTGATCACGGAGCCGGACGTACTTCTGCTCGACGAGCCCACCCGCGGCATCGACATCGGTGCCAAGACCCAGATCCAGCAGCTCGTCGCCGATCTCGCCGAGAAGGGGATGAGCGTGGTGTTCATCTCCGCCGAGCTCGAGGAGGTGCTCCGGCTGAGCCACCGGCTGGTGGTCCTCAAGGACCGCCGCAAGATCGCCGAGCGGCCCAACCGAGGCATCGATGTCAACGACGTACTCGAGATCATCACCGGCGAACCCGGCGGCCTTGCCGAGAAGGAGCGAGCAGATGCCTGAGAACATCAGAGCGGGCAAGGGGCTCGGCGCTCGCGCGATGGCCCACCGCCTCTTCTGGCCGCTGGCGGCGCTCGGCGCGCTGCTGGTGGTCAACCTGATCGCGACGCCGACCTTCTTCAACGTACGCATCCAGGACGGTCACCTCTTCGGCAGCCTGGTCGACATCGTCCGCAACGGTGCCCCGGTGCTGCTGGTCGCGATCGGGATGACGCTGGTCATCGCGACCCGCGGGATCGACCTCTCGGTGGGCGCGGTGGCGGCGATCGCCGGCGCGGTCGCCTGCGTCTACATCGTCAAGAGTCCGGCCGACGGTGCCGCCGGCACGGCCGTCATCGCGATCTCGATGGCACTCGCCGTCAGTGTCGCGCTCGGGCTGTGGAACGGCTTCCTGGTCGCGGTGGTCGGCATCCAGCCGATCATCGCCACGCTGGTCCTCATGGTCGCCGGCCGCGGCATCGCGATGCTGGTGACCGGTGGCCAGATCACCACGGTCAACAACGACGCCTTCGCCGCACTGGCCTCGGGCCATCTGCTGACCCTCCCGGTCGCCGCCCTGATCGCGCTCGGGGTCTTCGCGGCCACCCAGATCGTCGTACGCCGCACCGCGCTCGGCCTGCTCATCGAGTCGGTCGGGATCAACCCGGAGGCGAGCCGGCTGGCCGGCGTACGCTCCCGCACGATCATCTGGACCGTCTACGTCTTCGCGGCACTGTGTGCCGGCACCGCCGGCCTGATCATCGCCGCCAACACCCACTCGGTGAACGCCAACAGCCTCGGACTGTGGATCGAGCTGGACGCCATCCTGGCCGTCGTCATCGGAGGTACGTCGCTGGCCGGCGGCCGCTTCTCGCTGACCGGCACCCTGGTGGGGGCGATGCTGATCGCCACCCTCACCCGGACCATCCCCAACATAGGCATCCCGGCCGAGGCCAACTATCTGTTCAAGGCGCTGGTGGTCGTGGTCGTGTGCCTGCTGCAGTCGCCGAAGGCGCGAGCGGTGCTGCAACGGCGCAGCGACCGTACGCCAACCAGCCGCGAGGAGGCTGTCGCATGAGTGTCCAGGTGCCCGCGATCGAGACCGGGCTCATCGCCCGGGTCGCACGCTACAGCCCGCCGCGCCGCTACCTGCCCGTGCTCGGCACGTTCGCGCTGTTCATCGGCATGTTCGGGATCGGCGGGATCCGCTATGAAGGGTTCGCCGACCCGCAAGTCTTCCTGACCCTGCTGCTCGACAACGCGTTCCTGATCGTGCTCGCGGTCGGCATGACGTTCGTGATCCTCACCGGCGGGATCGACCTCTCCGTCGGCTCCAACGTGGCCCTCTCGACGCTGATCGCGGCCCGGACGCTCGAGCTCGGCCTGCCAGTGGTCGCGGTGATCGTGATCGTGCTCCTGTCCGGGACCATATTGGGCACAGCGATGGGGCTGCTGATCCACTACTTCGACATCCAGCCCTTCATCGCCACCCTGGCGGGCATGTTCTTGGCCCGTGGTCTCTGCTACCTGATCAGCGTCGACTCGATCCCGATCAAGGACGAGACCTTCTCCGCCATCGCGTTCGGCACGATCACGTTGCCCGGTGGCTACTACCTCGGGTGGACGGCCGTCTTCGCGCTGGTGATCGTCGCGGTCGCTGCGTACGTCCTCGCCTCGACCCGCTTCGGACGCACCGTCTACGCACTCGGCGGCAGCGAGCCGTCGGCCTTGCTGATGGGACTGCCGGTCGCGGCGACCAAGGTCGGGGTGTACGCGATCAGCGGGCTGTGTGCGGCGCTGGGCGGGCTGCTGTTCGCGCTCTACACGCTCTCAGGCTACTCGCTGCACGCGGTCGGGATGGAGCTCGACGCGATCGCTGCCGTGGTCATCGGCGGAACGTTGCTCACCGGTGGGCGTGGTTTCGTGATCGGGTCGCTGCTCGGGGTGCTCGTGCTCGGGACGATCCAGACCTTCATCTCCTTCGACGGCACGCTGTCGTCTTGGTGGACTCGGATCTCGATCGGGGTGTTGGTGCTTGTGTTTGTTGTTGCGCAGCGGGTGTTGACTCGGCGGGGGTAGGTCGGTCTTCTTCTCCTGTCGGGGGCCGTGTTTTGTGGTTGGGGTTTGCCGCCGACCCGTTCTTGGAGGGTGTTCTCAGCGGCGTCCGGAGTCAAGGACGGCCTTCGGCCGCCGGCTGACGCCGGCCGCTTCGCGGTCCTTGACACCGGCCGTCGCTGAGAATTTTGGCTGGCTATCGGGTCGATTCCGGTCTGTGCCGCCGTCTTGCTCGAGGTCTCGGACATAGGTGTGCTCCTGCGAGAGTGGAGGGGAGGTCGTCAGGACGAGCCTG
>NZ_JBEORF010000024.1:0-118548 GCF_040302125.1 Nocardioides sp. NPDC127514
TCCGCTGCGCCACACCCGGGCCGCCGCCCCGATAGCCAGCCAAGTTTTTTCTCGATCTGGTCCGGAGTCCAGGACCGCCGAAGGCGGCCGGCGAAGCCGGCGCCCGAAGGGCGTCCTTGACGCCGGACCAGATCGAGAAGACCCTCCAAGAACGGGTCGGCGGCCCACCCCAACCCCGAAGAACGATCACCCCTGCCAAGCCCTCCAGACAGCGTCAAGCAAAGCCCGAACCTCCTCGCGCCGCCCGGATTCGGACACCTCGATCTCGTCCCCCGCACTGCGAAAAGTGACGACCCGCCCCTGGTCGTCACGGACAGTGACCACCCTCCCGAACCCAGCGAGGGGCTTGATCACTTCCACCATGTCCGAAACCTCGTCGATGGTCACGTGCACCGAGAGGTCGTCATCGGTGAACGTGAACGGCGCATACGCAGCCAGCCGCGGTGCCGCAGCAACTCGCTCAGCGACCACATCCGGCGGTCCGGCAACCTGGTATCTCTCATCACCGGCGACGGTGCCGGAGATCGAGATCCGCCTGAGACCGGCGGCCTCGGGCTCCTGTTCGACCTCCCGATAGACGGCGACGACGTCGTGCACGTCGACGCCACTGATCTGGAGGCCGCGATCATCGCTGCTGACCGACCCGACCGATGAGAGCGCAGCGAGATCGAGGACGAGCTGAGCAGCGGGGACGTCCTGGCTCCAGGCACTGATCTTGCCGCCGCTGACGCTGACCTGTTGACCGGGCGTCCTGCGTGCGAGCTCGGCGGCCGCAACCACGTCTTCGCCGCGACTCATCTCCAGCGTCAGCGCGCCCGGCCTGATCGCGTACCCCACGACCTCGATCCGATTCCGGATCTCGCGGAGGCCGGCGATCGGCTCGGTCATCGGAACCGCTTCAGGCAACGTGTCGACGTGCTCCCAGTAGTCGGCCGCATCGGTGACGCTCTGATCTTCTCCGTAGGTCACCAGCACACCGGCGCGCTCACACCCCGGCGTCGCGGCCCGGAGCGCGACCAAGCCGTCATAGGCCACCAACGGATCCGTGCTTGACTCCGCCTCGACGACACAGGCCTGTGACCCGGCACCGTAGGCGATCGTCGCGCTGTCCAGATCGGTGCGCTGCCGCACTTCGTCGAGCAATCGCAACCCGCTCGCGTTGCTCTCCTCGGATGGGCTCACCTGAAGATCGACGCGGTCCATCTCGAGAGTGAGCTCGTAGTCGGGACTCTCCCCGGACACGTAGGGCGCCAGGATCGCGGCAATCTCAGCGGCCCGCGCCGTGCTGATCCCGTCCTCCAGGATGATGGTTCCGCTGGCGTCACCCGCAAACGGCAGCACGTTGTTGCCACCGACCTCCACCCGCTCGATGCCATCGACGCCCTCGAGCCGCTCACTCAGCTCATCGGCCAGCTGGTCGCCCCGGTTGGCCGCACACGACGACGCCATCAGCACGATCGCGAGCGCCATGACGACAGCGCGAGTGCTCACAATGCTTCCTTCGGTCCCGAAACATGGGTCATCGCTGCTCAGCGCTCGCTCTCGAACCACGTACGCAACCGAGCGACGATCGCGTCGATGGACCCATCCTGCAGTGCACGCCCGAAGACCCCGTCGTTGAAGCGTTCACCACGAACGTAGACCGTGGCGAGCCGAGCAGCGTCAGCGACCGGAGCAGCGCCAAGCAGCGAAGGGGCGGAGAGGAGCGGATTGCCGCGCATCCACTTCATCCAGTCGATGGACGCCCCCGGAAGCGAGCGATAGAGCTGCCGGACCCGAGGGCTGTAGGCGGGATACGGCGCCTGGATCGCGCCGCTCTCGGTCTTCTGCCCGCCACCCCAGGCGACGTCACGGTCCTCAGCCGTCAGCGCATCAGCGGCCGAGAAGGCCTCGAGCCACGTCGCGTCCGGGACGCTCCGCAGCTCAGCCTCGACCTGGGCATCGGAGGGATCGAGGGCCTCGCGGGCGCGGTCGAAGGTGTCGAACGCCTTCTGGTCGAAGAGCACGACACGCACCTCCTCGACCGAGGTCGGGGTCCGGGCGAGGGTCCACAGGGAGACGTACGCGGCCTCGTCGAGCGGGTAGCGGTAGACGCCGGTCGAGATCGCCGGGAACGCCACCGTGCGCGCCCCGAGCTCGTCGGCCACGCGGAGCGACTCACGGAAACACGAGGTCAGCAGGGCGACGTTGTCCTGGCCGTCGGTGTAGACCGGGCCGACCGTGTGGATCACCCACCTCGCCGGAAGATCGCCGCCCGTGGTCGCGACCGCCTGCCCGGTCGGCAGACCGCCGCCGAGACGTCCGGCCCGCAGCGCCCGGCACTCCTCGAGGATCGCCGGGCCGCCGCGCCGGTGGATCGCCCCGTCCACCCCTCCCCCGCCCAGCAGCGAGGAGTTGGCGGCGTTTACGACCGCGTCAACAGGCTGGTCGGTGATGTCCCCGCGTACGACCTTGATCCTCACGCCGTCAATCTAGCCACCCGGGCTCGGGCCGCCCAGGCCGCCGGGCCGAGGGCGGCGGCCACACCGGCCGCGAGGGAGGCGAGGACGCCCAGCCAGCCGAGCCCGGCAGCCTCGAGGCCGGGATAGATCTGCCAGTGGACGAGGTAGATCCACAGCGACGACGCCGCGAGCACGGCGGCCAGCCGGGCCAGCGGCCAGGGCAGCAGGGTCGGCCACGGGACCAGCAGGACGAGGATGCCGAGGGCGACCGTGGCCTCGCGGACAGGGTCACCGAAGAAGCCGTACGTCGCGACCACGACCGTGACCGCGACGAGCACCCGCTGCCACGGCCGCTGTGCCTCCGCCGCCGCCCAGCCCAGGGCGAGGCACCACAGCACGCAGCCGATCGTGTAGCGCTCGGTCGGACCGGCCTCTAGGCCGACCCACAGGTACCGCACCGCGAGGGTCGCCCCCACCACCACGGCGGCCGCACCGAACCGGTGGCGCCGCTGCCACCGGTCGAGGACGGGCACCAGCAGCAGGAGGGCGAGCCCGGCGAACGACCAGGTGATGACCTCCAGGAACCACAGCTGCCAGTCGCGGGTCCACTCGTCGCTGCCGAGCGCCTGGTTGAGTCCGAGCGCCGTCGGCCAGTGGTAGCGGTCGCTGACCAGGGCCACGGCACAGACCCAGAGGGCCGCCGGGAGCGCGACCGCGGCGGCTCCCCGGAGCAGGCGACGCGCGCGCAGGGTCCGGGTGGGAGCGGTGAGCCCGAAGCGGGCGAGGTTGAAGCCGGCCACCGCGAGCAGGATGTGCGCGCCGCCGAGGAGGGTCCACACGTCCGCGTGGCTGCCGACGATGGCGACGATGGCCACCGCGCGCAGCAGAACCGGGATCTCGACGGGCCGCAGCCACCGCCGCGGGCTCCGCGCGCTCGCGGCGAGCTCGGCGATGCTCCGGTGCTGCCAGCCGGAGGGCAGGGTGCCGAGCCGTTCGCCGAGCTGTGTGGCGATCTCGACGAAGGAGAGCGAGTCGCCGCCGAGCGAGACGAAGCTGTCGGCCACCGTCGCGTCGGGGCGCCGCAGCACCGTGGCATAGACCGTACGCAACGCCTCCGCGTCCGCACCTTCGGCCAGCCCCGTATCCGGTGGCCCGGCCGCGTCCGCCACGCTCGCCCAGGCACCGAGCGTGGCGTAGTCGACCTTGCCGTTCGGCGTACGCGGCACCTCGTCGATCACGTGGACCTGGACCAGCGCGCGCGGCAGCGCCACGATGCCGTCCACGAGCCCCGGCAACCGGTCGGCGGCCCCCGGATCGTCGGTGAACAGGTGCAGGCGGGCGCCGGGAGCGACGGCTCGCACCGGCCCACAGCCGGCCGAGGCCGCGAGCTCGGACTCGATCCGGTCGAGGTCGATGCGCAGCCCCAGGATCTTGCCGAACCGGCTGCGCCGGCCGGTGATCTCCCACAGACCGTCGTCGGCCTGCCGGGCGAGGTCGCCGGTGCGGAGCTCGGTGAGCTCGGGTCCGCGGGCGAGGTCGACCACGCTCTCGGCGTACCCCATCATCACGTTCGGTCCGGTGTAGACCAGCTCGCCGACACCGTCGGCCAGGCCGTCCCCGGCACCGTCGACGGGATCGAGGTGGAAGTGCCCGCCCGGGATCGGGATGCCGATCGCCTCGGGCCGGCTCGCGGCGAGCGCGGGCGGGAGGTAGGCCATCCGGGCGGTGGCCTCGGTCTGGCCGTACATCACGACCAGGTCCCAGCCACGCGACTCCCCCAGCGCGGCATAGCGACGGACCGTCTCGGGCGGCATCTTGCCGCCGGCCTGGGTGATGTAGCGCAGCGACGGCAGCGAGCGGTCGGCGAACCCCGAGGTGTCGAGCAGGTCGAACGTGTAGGGAACGCCGGCGAACGAGGTGGCGCCGTGACGCGCCGCGACGTCCCAGAAGCACTCGTCGGCGACAGAGAGGTCCGTGAGGATCACGGCGGCTCCGGCGCTCAGGTGGGAGTTGAGCACCGAGAGGCCGTAGCAGTAGTGCAGCGGCAGCGAGCTCATCGCCCGGTCGGCGGAGGTGAGCCCGAGGTAGGCAGCGATGCTGGCCGCGTTGGCGGTCAGGTTCTCCCGGGAGAGCCGGACCAGCTTCGGCGACCCGGTCGAGCCCGAGGTCGACAGCAGCAGCGCGAGGTCGGGATGGAGATCGGCCCGGCCCTCGAACGCCGCCCGGTAGCGCGTCCGCAGCTCGGCGTGATCACCACCCGGCGGCGTCAACAGCACCGGCCGGCGAGCGGCGAGCGCGGCCAGGTAGCCGACCACCGAGTCCAAGTCGTTGCCCGCCTCGAGCAGCACGACGCCGCGGGCGGGACCGTACGCCGCCGCGCGGTCCATCACCGCCTGCTCCAGCTCGGCGTAGGTCAGCGTCGTCTCGTCGGTGATGACCGCCGGGTCGCCCGGTCGCCCTTGCAGGAGCAGGTGGGCATCGGTCGCGATGGTCGAGCTCATCGCATGTTCCCTGGATAGCCGACCAGCGGCCCGACGACCTCGAGCGCGACCGTGGCTCCGATGTCGGGGATCCCGGTGCCCGCGACCCGGGCGGTGACGCGTACGTCATCGCTCAGCCGCACCCGGATGGTGGCGTCGTGGCCGAAGAAGGAGACCTCCTCGACGACGCCCTTGGTGCCGGAGGTGGCGTCGACCGAGACCTGCACCTGCTCCGCACGGACGACCAACGTCACCGCCCCGGCGGGCCGTGGCGTGATGAGTGCGACCTCCCCGAGCGGCGAGTCGACCCGCCCGTCGCCGCCGACCTCACCGGGAAGCAGCGTCGCCGAGCCGAGGAAGGCCGCGACCCCGGGATGCTCGGGGGTCAGGTAGACGTCCACCGCGGAGCCGACCTGCAGGAAGCGCCCGGCAGCCATCACGGCGACCTGGTCGGCCAGCGAGAGCGCCTCGCCCTGGTCGTGGGTGACCAGCAGCGCTGCCGCGCCGGCCGTACGCAGCGCCCGCACGACCGCTCGCCCGGACTCCTCGCGCAGCCCCGCGTCGAGCGAGGAGAAGGGCTCGTCGAGCAGCACCAGGCGGGGCCGGGGCGCGAGCGCACGGGCCACGGCGACCCGCTGCTGCTGGCCCCCGGAGAGCTCGTGGGGATGCCGGTCGGCCAGCTCGGCCGGCAGCTCGAGCAGCCGGAGCAGCTCGGCGACGCGTTCCTGCCGCTCGGCACGGGCCACGTTCCGGCGCAGCCCGAAGGCGATGTTGCCGCCGACGTCGAGGTGCGGGAAGAGCGCGCCCTCCTGCGGGACGTACCCGATCCCACGGCGGCGCGGCGCCAGTCCGGCGACCGAGCGTCCGCCGATCCTGATCTCGCCCGCGGTCGGCGTCATGAACCCCGCCACGCAGCGCAGCAGCGTGGTCTTGCCGCAGCCCGAGGCACCGAGCACGGCGGTCACCCCGCCCTCGACGGTCAGGTCGAGCCCGTCGAGCACCTGCCGCCGGCCGTGTCCGGCCCGCAGCCCGCTGATCTCCAGTGCCGCGGTCATCGCGCCTCCCCTCTCGACGAGCGACCCAGCAGGATCGTCGCCGGCATCGCCAGGAGCACCAGCGCCAGCGCGTACGGCGCCGCGGCGCCGTAGGCGACCGAGGATGCCTCGCTCCAGAACTCGGTGGCCAGCGTCGTGGTCCCGATCGGGGCCAAAAGCAGCGTCGCGGTCAGTTCCGTGGAGACTGCGAGCGCAACCATCGCGGTCGCCGTGGCCAGCCCGGGCAGGAGCAGCGGCAGGGTCACCCGGCGCATCGCGCCGGCCCGGCTCAGCCCGAGGCTGAGCGCGACCTCCTCCAGCCGCGGCGGCACCAGCTCCAGCACCCCGCGCACGGCGACGAGCGCGCGCGGCAGGAACAGGATGACGTACGCCGCCACGAGCAGCGGCAGCGTCTGGTAGAGCGCAGGCACCCAGCCGATGGCGACGGTGACCAGGGCGAGCGCCACGACCACACCGGGCAGCGCGCTGGTGACGTACGCGACCCGCTCGACGCCCAGCGACCAGCTCGTCCGGCGGCGGACGGCCTGCCAGACGACCGGCACCGCGGCGGCGGTCGCGACGACTCCGGCGACGGCGGCCAGCGCGATGCTGGTGCCGGCGGCAGGCAGCAGGCGGCTCAGGTCGAGCTCGGCCGAGGCACCCCGGACCAGCCAGCGCACCAGGCTGACCGCCGGCAGACCGACAGCCAGACCGACGAAGGCCGCGAGCCCGACGAGCACCGGCGCGGTAGCCCGCCCCAGCCGCTGCCGTGGGGCCGGCCGCGCCGTGCCGCTCCCGACGTGGGCACGCCGAGCCGGGCCGCGGGCCAGCATCTCCAGGGCCAGCAGCCCGAGGCAGGCGAGCAGCAGCACGCCGGCGAGCAGGGTGGCTGCCGGTCCGTTGAAAGCGGTGCCGTACTGCTGCAGGATCGCGGTCGTCAGGGTCGGATAGTTGAGCAGCTGGAGCGCGCCGTACTCGGCCAGCAGGTGGAGCCCGACGAGCAGCGCGCCGCCGAGCACCGCCGGCGCGACGGTCGGCAGGACCACGCGGAGGAACACCTCCCGTGGCCGCCGCCCGAGGGACGCGGCGACCTCCTCCAGCGATGGGTCGAGGCGTCGCAGCGCGGCCACAGCGGGCAGGTAGACCAGCGGATAGTAGGAGAGCGAGACGACCAGCACGGCCCCGAGATAGGACTGGACGGCGTGGGTCGTGGCGACCCAGGCGTAGCCGTTGACGAAGGCGGGGATGGCCAGCGGCGCGCACAGCGCTCCGTGCCACCAGCCGGCCAGGGGCAGAGAGGTCCGCTCGACCACCCAGGCGCCGCAGACCCCGAAGACCACCGAGAGCGCGACCCCGCCGACCAGCAGCCGGCCGGTGTTCCACAGCAGCTCGCCGATGCGCGGGCGGACCAGGAAGTCGTACGCCTCCGCCGGCCCCAGCGAGGCGGTCGACCACACGACGTACGCCACCGGGAGCAGACAGACGGCGGCGATGGTGCCGGCGACCGCCGGCATCAGCCATCTCCCTGAGGAGGCGGCCGGAAACGTGCCGAGATGCACGCTGCTCAGAGGAACCCGGCTTCCGTCATCATCTCAACCACGGCGTCGCTGTCGAGCTCGGAGACCGAGACGGCGGGCGGGTCGAGCTCGGAGAACGGCTTGACCGGCGGGTCGAGCTGCACCTCGGGGTTCAGCGGGTACTCCAGCGCGTAGCTGTCGGCCAGCCCCTGCTGCCCGGTCTTGCCGGTGAGATAGCCGACGAACTTCTCGGCGTCCGTCTTGTGCTCGGCCGAGGCCAGCACGCCCGCCCCGGAGACGCTCACGAAGGCGCCCGGGTCCTGGTTGCCGAAGAAGTGGAGCTCGGAGCTGTCGCTGACCTCACCGGACTCGGCCTGGTCGCGGTACCAGTAGTAGTGGTAGATGACGCCGACCGGCACCTCGCCCGCGTTGACCGACTCCAGCACGACGTTGTTGCCGTCGTAGACCGTGCCGTTGGCCTTGATCCCGTCGAGCCACTTCTTGGTGGCCGCCTCGCCCTCGGTGGCCAGGACTCCGGCGACGATCGCCTGGAAGTCGGCGCCGGTCGGCGAGAAGGAGATCTTGCCCTTCCACTCCGGCTCGGCGAGGTCGAGCAGCGAGGCCGGCAGCTCGGCCTCGGTGATCTGGTCGGTGTTGTAGACCAGCACGGTGGAGCGGGCCACGAAGCCGGTCCAGGCGTTGCTCTCCGGCCGGTACTGCTGCGGGATCGGCGCGGTCACGTCGTCCGGCAGCGTGGCCAGCAGGCCCTCGCGCTCGACCGCGGCCATCGCCGGGGAGTTCTCGGTGAGGAAGACGTCGGCCGGCGACTTCTCGCCCTCCGCGACCAGCTGTGCGGCGAGCTCGAGGTCCTTGCCGTTGCGCAGCTCGACGTCGATCCCCGTCTCCTTCTCGAACGCCGGCACCAGCTCCTCCATGAGCTGCTCGTGCTGGGCGTTGTAGACGACGAGCGCGTCGCCGGAGGAGCATGAGGTGAGGGTCGTCGCGAGAAGGGCGACGGAGACCGAGACCACGACAGCGGAGAGAGGCTTCACGGCCTTCCTTTCATTTGGTAAGCCTGACCTTACGAAGGTTTACCTAAGAAGGCGAGCACGACAATGTGACGGTTTCAGTTCGCGTTGGAGCTCGATCCGCGCCTGCATCGGTTTTGCCGATGCCTTACGCCAAAAGGATTCGTTTGCCAGAGGAACAGCCCAGTCACGACCATGGTGGGGCGCCTCACACCTTTGGAGAATGACCATGTCTGACCAGCCAGTCGTCGAGAAGCACACCATCGGCTACGTCCCACCCGAGGACCGCCATGGCAAGGTGCGCGACCTCTTCACCCTGTGGTTCGGGACCAACATCGCTCCCCTGCCCGTCGTCACCGGTGCCGCCGGCGTCACCGTCTTCGGCCTCGATCTGTTCTGGTGCGTCGTCGCCATCGTGGTCGGCCACCTCGTCGGCGGCGTCTTCATGGCGCTGCACTCGGCCCAGGGTCCGCAGATGGGCATCCCGCAGATGATCCAGAGCCGCGGCCAGTTCGGCTCCTACGGGGCACTGATCGTCGTGGTGATCGCGGCGGTCATGTACCTGGCCTTCTTCGCCTCCAACATCGTCCTCGCCGGGCAGTCGCTGCACGGAATCGCCGACCCGATCCCGGTCGAGGCGGGCATCGTCCTCGGGGCGCTCGGTTCCGGCCTGATCGCCGTGATCGGCTACAAGGTGATCCACTCGCTCAACAAGGTCGCGACGTGGGTCCTCGGCATCGGGATCGTGCTCGGCACCGTCGCGATCTTCGTCTCCGGCCTGCCCGCGGGCTTCTGGACCCAGGGCGGCTACAGCACCGCCGGTTTCCTCGCGACCGTCTCGCTGGGCGCCCTGTGGCAGATCGCCTTCGCGCCGTACGTCTCGGACTACTCGCGCTACCTGCCGGCCGGCGTCGGGGTGAAGGCGACCTTCACCGCCACCTACCTCGGCTGCACCCTCGGCTCGATCCTGCCGTTCGTCTTCGGCGCGATCGTGGCGCTGGCGATGAAGCCGGGCGTCGAGGTGATGACCGGGGTGCGCGACACCACCGGCGCGTTCGGTACGCCACTGCTCGTCCTGTTCCTGCTCTCGGTGATCAGCCACAACGCGCTCAACCTCTACGGCACCGTGCTCTCGGTCATCACCTGCGTGCAGACGTTCGTCGCGTCCTGGATCCCGACCGCCCGCAGCCGCGTGGTGCTCTCGCTGGTGGTGATGGCCGCCTCGACGTACTTCGCCATCGGCGTCTCCGGCAACTTCATCTCGCACTTCGTCGACATCGTGCTCGCGCTGCTCGTCGTGCTGGTCCCGTGGACCGCGATCAACCTGATCGACTTCTACCTGATCCACCGTGGCAACTACGACCTCGACTCGATCTTCGCGGCCGACGGCGGCATCTACGGCCGCTTCAACGGCCAGGCGATCCTCGCGTACGTGATCGGCATCGTCGTCCAGATCCCGTTCATGGCGACGCCGCTCTACACCGGCCCGGTCGCGGACAGGCTCAACGGCGCCGACCTGAGCTGGATCATCGGCCTCGTCGCGACCGCCCCGATCTACTACCTGCTGGCTCGCGGCCGCAAGCTCGCACCGAGTGAGATGGCGCTGGCCTCGCACGCCTGAGACCCGAGCACTCCCACGGCGGGGAGGTCGCGTCAGCGGCCTTCCCGCCGTCGCGCTGCCCGGCCCGAGGAGCGGACGAACGCCTGGGCGCGGGCGGTGAGGCGTACGCCCTTCATCGAGGCCAGCACGACCTCGAGGGGCTCGACCGGGTCGCTGATCTCCAGGGTCACGATCTGCGCGCCGTCGTAGGTCGTGTCGCTCGCCGGGCGCTGATTGAGGACCGACCATCCCTGGCCGTTGGCGACCATCGCCCGGACGGTCTCGAAGCCGGCGCTGCGGTGCCGGATCTGGGGTCGGAAGCCGGCGGACTCGACGAGCCGCTCGAAGTACTGGCCACTGTGCGGCAGGTCCAGGAGCACCATCGGCTCCTCCTCGAGCTCGGCGAGCGCGACCTTCTTGCGGCGCGCCAGCCGGTGGCCCTTGCCGATGAGGACGTACGGTGCCGCGACGCCGACCCGGACGTGGTCGATGTCGTCGTCGAGGTCGTAGCCGTACATGAGCGCCAGCTCGCAGCTGCCCGAGCGCAGCGCGTGCTTGAGCGCGGCGTGCTCGTCCTCGACGACGGAGACGTGGATGCCGGGGTGGTCCTGCTCGCAGGCGGCCAGCAGCCGGGGCAGCTCGAAGGGGCCCAGGGTGGTGAAGCAGCCGATGGCGAGGTCGCCGACGAGCGCCTGGCCCGCGGAGCGCGCCACCTCGACCAGCTCGCTGGTGTGCACGAGGTAGCTGCGCAGCTCGCGGTAGAACTCCTCACCGGCGGCCGTCAGGGTCAGGCCACGGGCATGGTGGCGCAGCAGCAGCTGGACGCCCAGCTCCTTCTCGAGCTGGGCGACCGCCGTCGAGACGGCAGACTGCGAGACCACGAGCTGCCGCGACGCGGCGGTCATGCTGCCCAGCTCCGCGGCCGCGGCGAAGTAGCGCAGCTGGGTCAGGGTGAAGGACGGCTCGGCCATGCGGGCCATCCTGCCCGAAGTCACTCTCGTTTCGCCCCGTTGACGCCGTCGGCGCCGGTGGCGTCGAGGTTCGCGAGCGTCTCCGGTCGCAGCAGCGCGTCGAGCACGACCGGGTCGAGCCCGCCGGCGGCGAGCGCCAGATCCCGTACGTCGCCCGCGCCGCTCAGCGCGGCCTTGGCGATCTCGGCGGACCGCGCGTAGCCGAGCAGCGGGGTCAGGGCGGTGGCGAGGCCGGCGTTGCCTGCGGCAGCGGCGGCGAGCTTGGCAGCGTCGACGGTGATCCCGTCGACGCACATCTCCCGCAGCGAGTCGAAGGCGGCGGCGGTCCAGGTGAAGCCCTGCAGCAGGCCGTGCGCCATCACCGGCTCGAACGCGTTGAGCTGGAGCTGGCCGCCCTCAGCGGCCATGGTGACGGTCAGGTCGTTGCCGATCACCCAGAAGGCGACCTGGTTGACCATCTCCGGGATGACCGGGTTGACCTTGCCGGGCATGATGCTCGACCCGGCCTGGCGGGCGGGCAGCTGGAGCTCGCCGAGCCCGGCCTGCGGGCCGGAGCTGAGCAGCCGCAGGTCGTTGCAGATCTTGGACGCCTTGACGACGATCCGCTTCAGTACGCTGGAGACCTGTACGAACGCGCCGGTGTCGCTGGTCGCCTCGACGAGGTCTCCCGCGCCGACCACCGGCAGGCCGGTGATCTCGGCGAGGTGCCGGACGGCGAGCCGCCGGTAGTCGGGGTGGGCGGTGATCCCGGTGCCGATCGCGGTGGCGCCGAGGTTGATCTCGCACAGCAGCACTCGCGAGTCGGCCAGCCGGGCCAGCTCCTCGCGCAGCGTGATGGCGAAGGCGCCGAGCTCCTGGCCGACCGTCATCGGGACGGCGTCCTGGAGCTGCGTACGTCCGATCTTGGGGACCGCGCGGAACTCGGCCGCCTTGCGGGCGAACGAGTCGGCGAGGGCCGCGGTGGCCTCGACCAGGCGGTCGATCGCACCGACCAGGGCGAGCCGGACGGCGGTCGGGTAGACGTCGTTGGTCGACTGACAGCGGTTCACGTGGTCCAGCGGGTGGATCTCGTCGTAGCTGCCGAGCGGCAGGCCGAGGATCTCGAGCGCACGGTTGGCGACGACCTCGTTGGCGTTCATGTTGGTCGAGGTGCCGGCACCGCCCTGGATCACGTCGACGACGAACTGGTCGTCGAGTGCTCCGTCGCGGACCTCCTGCGCGGCGGCGGCGATGGCGGCATGGCGACGGTCGTCGAGCAGGCCGAGCTCGTGGTTGGCCCGCGCGGCGGCGAGCTTGACCGCGCCGAGGGCGGCGACGAGCGAGCGGTGGCTCCCGACGGTGGTGCCGCTGATCGGGAAGTTCCGCAGCGCGCGGGCGGTGTGCACGCCCCAGTAGGCGCTCGCCGGTACCTCGAACGGGCCGAGCGAGTCGTGCTCGGTGCGGGTGGCCGTGGCGTCGACGGTGGTCATCGTGCGGCCGCATCCTCGGCGACGTCGAGCGCGGTCCAGGCCAGCGCGGTGGCGGCGTCGAGGAGTGCCTTCTCGGCGTCCCCGCCGACGCAGTGCGCGGCGAACTCGGGCTGGTGGTTGAGTGCGGTCCCGGAGTTGATGCCGACGTAGGGGTGGATGGCGTTCACGACCTGGGAGACGTTGCCCATGTCGGTGGAGGCGCGGTTCATCCGGCGAGCGGGGGTCCCCGGGTCGAAGATCCGGCCGATCTCCTCGGCATTGCGCCGGTACGCGGCCAGCGCGGGCGCGAACGTGCGGAAGTCGGCGTACGGCTTGCTCTCGGGTTCGACGGTGAGCTGCGCGCCGGTGGCGAGCGCGCCGGCCTCGAAGCAGCGCCAGACCTTCTCCTCGGTCTCGGCGAGCTGGGCGAGGCTCTCGGCGCGGACGTACCAGCGGCCCTCGGTCCGCGCGGGGATGGCGTTGGGTGCCTCTCCCCCGTTGGTCATCACGCCATGCACGCGTACGGTCGGCGGCAGCTGCTGGCGGAGCAGGCCGATCGCGACCTGAGCGATGGTGAAGGCGTCGGCGGCGTTGACGCCCTGCTCGGGGTAGGCGGCCGCGTGCGCGGCCTTGCCGGTGTACTCGACGTGCGAGTGCGACACCGCGAACGGCTCGGCCTCGGCGACGTCGACGGGAGCCGGGTGGGCCATCATGGCGAGGTCCAGGCCGACGAAGGCGCCGCGTTCGAGCAGCTCGATCTTGCCGCCGCCGCCCTCCTCGGCGGGGGTGCCGTAGACCTCGATGGTGAGTCCCGCGGCGTCGGCCAGCGGGGCCAGCGCGCGGGCGGCGCCGACGGTGATCGCGGAGATCAGGTTGTGGCCGCAGGCGTGGCCGAGGCCGGGGAGGGCGTCGTACTCGGCGCACAGGCCGAGGCGGAACGGACCGCTGCCGAAGGTCGCCAGGAAGGCGGTCTCCAGCCCGAGGTAGGCCGGAGTCACGGTGAACCCCGCCTCCTCGAGCGACTCCGCGACCCAGCGCGAGGAACGGTGCTCCTCCCAGCCGGTCTCGGGGTTCGCGTGCAGCTGCTCGGAGAGCCGGATCAGGCGCTCGGCGTCGCTGCCGACGGTTGTTGCTGCGTACTGCTTCGCGGTGGTCATCACTCGTCCCCGGGGACCCCGTAGGACGGGGCGGCGGTGGGATCGAGTCCGCGGGTCACGTAGTCGTCGCGCTGCGGCATCCAGACCTTCAGCAGGTCGCGGAGGTCCTCGACCGGGCGCTCGCTCCAGTCGACCCGAAGGTCGGTGACTCGCCAGGCGACGTCGCGTACGACGGAGAGGCCCGCCGAGTGCAGCGGTCCGGCCTCGCCGCCCGCGGCCAGCCCGGCCTCCAGGGCGGCCAGGAGCCGCTCTTCCAGTTCCCCGGTCGCGGACTCGAAGCCCGCGACGACGGCGTCGACGACCTCGGTGCCGGCCAGCAGGTTGCCGGCGGCGACCACCTGTGGCGCAACGGCGTGGTGATGGATGCCGAGCGACCCGGAGCCGCTGTACGCCGCACCGGCGCCGTCGAGTCCCAGAACGGTGAGCTGGCGATGCTCGATGTGCTCACGGCACTGGGTGACCGAGGCGAGCGCGGCCCGGGCGTCGAGCCCGGAGGCGAGCGCATCGAGCAGGTCGGTGCCCAGACGCGGGTCGGTGATGTTCTGCGACGAGGCGCCGCCGACGCCGGGACGCAGGTGGATGCAGCGCGCGGCGACGGCCGGGCTGGAGGAGGTCACGGCGATGCCGACGGCGCCCTTGCCGTCGGTCGCGAGGACGGAGAAGGTCACTTCGCCCCCTCGGGGATGACCGCGATCGCGTCGACCTCGACCAGCCACTCCGGGCGGGCCAGGGCGGAGATCACCAGGCCGGTGGAGATCGGGTGCACGCCCTTCGTCCAGCGGCCGATCGTCCGGTAGACCGTCTCGCGGTAGCGCGGGTCGACGATGTAGATGGTGAGCTTGACCAGGTGCTCCATCTCGGCACCGGCCTCCTCGAGCAGCATCTTGATGTTGGCCATCGCCTGCTCGGTCTGCGCCTCGACGTCGCCGATGCCGACCGACTCGCTGGTGTCCAGGTCCTGCCCGATCTGACCGCGTACGTAGACCGTGTTGCCCGCGACGACGGCCTGGCACAGGTCGTTGTCGAGGTTCTGCTCGGGGTAGGTGACGCTGGTGTTGAACGGGCGGATCCGGGTGTGCCCGCCGACGACGATGCTGCTGGGTTTGTTGGTCTCCACGACGACCAGTCCACCTCGTCCGAGAGCATGTGTCCAACAGATGTTTCCAAGGACTATCGTCAATGAAACAGATGCAGAGACACCGATGGCGATTGCATCAGTCGATCCGATGGGTAAGGCCAACAACATCTGTTGGACACGAGCAACCCCGCGGCTCAGGATCTGAGTATGTCCAACGAACAGATCGAGGTCCTCGTCGTCGGCGCCGGTCAGGCCGGCGTGGCGATGAGCGAGCACCTGAGCGACAACGGCGTCCCCCATCTCGTGCTGGAGCGTGACCGGATCGCGGAGCGCTGGCGCACGATGCGCTGGGACTCGCTCGTCGCCAACGGCCCGGCCTGGCACGACCGGTTCCCGGGCCTGGAGTTCCAGGACGTCGACGCGGACGCGTTCGCCACGAAGGACCAGGTCGCGGCCTACTTCGAGGCGTACGCCGAGAAGATCGCCGCTCCGATCAGGACCGGCGTCGAGGTCACCTCGGTGACCCGCAACCAGGGCCGTCCGGGCTTCCGGGTCGAGACCTCCGACGGCGTCATCGACGCCCGGTTCGTGGTCGCGGCGACCGGCCCGTTCCAGCGGCCGGTCTACCCGCCGATCGTCCCGGACGGCGCGGTCGCCGTGCAGATGCACTCGAGCGACTACCGCAACCCCGACCAGCTTCCCGAGGGCAACGTCCTCGTCGTCGGCGCCGGCTCCTCCGGCGTCCAGATCGCCGACGAGCTGCAGCGCTCCGGCCGCCAGGTCCACCTCTCGGTCGGCCCGCACGACCGTCCCCCGCGCAGCTACCGCGGCCGCGACTTCTGCTGGTGGCTCGGCGTCCTGGGTCTGTGGGACCTGGAGACCCCGGCCGCCGGCGCGGAGCACGTCACGATCGCCGTCAGCGGCGCCCGTGGCGGCCACACCGTCGACTTCCGCGCCCTCGAGGCGAGCGGGATCCGGCTCGTCGGCATGACCGACCGTTTCGACGCCGGCACGCTCACCTTCCGTGAGGACCTCGCCGAGAACATCGCCCAGGGCGACGCCAACTACCTCGCCCTCCTCGACGCCGCCGACGAGTACGTCACCCGCAACGGCATCGACCTGCCCGAGGAGCCCTCGGCCCGCGACCTCGGCCCCGCCCCGACGGCCGCGACCACCCCTCTGCTCTCCCTCGACCTGGCCGAGGCCGGCATCACCACGGTGATCTGGGCGACCGGCTTCGCGACCGACTACGGCTGGCTCCAGGTCGACGCGCTCGACGAGAACGGTCGTCCGGCCCACCGCCGCGGCATCTCCACCGAGCCTGGCATCTACTTCGTCGGTCTCCCCTGGCTCTCCCGCCGTGGCTCGAGCTTCATCTGGGGTGTCTGGCACGACGCCAAGCACATCGCCGGCCACATCGCGACGCAGCGTAGCTACGCGGCGTACGACCGACAGGCGCGCGGCTGATCAACGGCGCACAGCCGCGTCACATCGATGGCCCGGATCCCGAAAAGGGATCCGGGCCATCGTCCTTCTTCCCCGACCCAACCCCCGCCGAGTCGGCTCGTCATGACGCGCCGACTCGACGTCCGATCCGGTCAGAACGAGCCGACTCGGCACCGGATCCGGTCACGATGAGCCGACTCGGCATCGGGTCGGCGGGCAAAAGCACCGCGCCCCGGCCTCGCGAGGAGGCCGGGGCGCGGTTTCTCTGCCCAGCTGGCGGGTTGCGCCTCAGGCCAGCTGGGTCACCTCGCGCCGGAACGGCACCTCGTCGTTGGAGGGCAGGACGGCGTCGAACTCCTCGGCCGCGCGGCGGCCGGACCAGACGGCGGCCGCGATGGTGCCGGGGCCCCAGGAGTCGCCGATGCCGCGTACGGAGGCGATCTCGCCGGCGTCGCGACGGGCGAGCAGGTCGAGGTAGAGCTCCTCGCGCGGCAGGCGGGCGGTCACCATGACGACGGCGTCGCAGTCGAGGTCACGCTCGATGCCGGCGTAGACGTCCTGCACCCGGACACCGCCGGTCCCCACCGACATGACCGCGTGGTCGGTCACCCGGGTGATGCCGTTCTCGATGAGCCGTCGCTGGATCCGGTTGATCTCGAAGGTGTTGCTGGTCCACGACGACACCTGCGCGCCGGTGGTGACGATCGAGACGTCGTAGCCCTTCTGCACGAGCAGCTCTGCCAGGACGCCGCCCAGGTAGTAGTGGTCGTCGTCGTAGACGACCACCTTCTTGCCGTCGGGCAGCCGGCCGGCGAAGAGGTCGTCGGGCCCGAGCACCTGGGCGCCCTCTGCGATCAGCATCGCGGTGGTGTGGAAGCGGGCGACGCCGTCGGTACGCCACGTCGCGCCGGTGGCGGTGATGACGTGCTCGAAGCCGAACTCGACGATGTCCTCGGCGGTCATCGGGCTCTCGCGGTAGATCTCGACGTTGGGGAGCTCGGCGAGGACGGCCTCGCGGTACTCCTTGACCCTGCCCCACGCCGAGAGCCCGGGCAGCTTCGACTCGGCCGTGACCCGGCCGCCGAGGTCGCGGCCGGCCTCGGCCAGCACGACGTCGTAGCCGCGTACGCCGAGCGCCCGGGCCGCCTCCAGGCCGGAGGGACCGGCGCCGACGACGAGGATGCGGGAGTCGCTCTCCTTGGCCCGGATCCGCTCCGGGTGCCAGCCGCGGCGCCACTCCTCCCCCATGCTCGGGTTCTGGGTGCAGCGGATCGGCGACATGGTGAGGTCGCCGGAGACGCAGATGTTGCAGCCGATGCACTCGCGGATCAGGTTGAGCCGGCCGTCGCGGATCTTGTTCGGCAGGAACGGGTCCGCGATCGACGGGCGGGCCGCGCCGATCAGGTCGAGGATGCCGGCCTTGACCTGGCGCACCATTGCGTCCGGCGAGGTGAACCGGCCGACGCCGACGACGGGCTTGGAGGTGAGCTTCTTCAGCCCGGCGACGAACTCCTCCTGGCGACCCTCGGGTGCGAACCGCGAGGTGACCGAGTCGCCCTCCCAGCTGCCCATCGCGAAGTCCCACAGGTCCGGCAGCTCGCCGAGCTCGCGCAGCACGCCCTCGATGTCCTCGCGGGTGATGCCGCCGTCGATCTCCTCCTCGACCGTGATCCGGCAGGCCACCGCGGCCCGGCCGGCGACCTCGTCGATGGTGTCCTCGAGGAGCTCGCGCAGCAGTCGCATCCGGTTCTCGAGCGAGCCGCCGTACGCGTCGGTGCGGTTGTTGTAGCGCCGGGAGAGGAAGTGGTGCGGGGCGCCGTAGCCGTGGGCGCCGTAGACGTAGACGACGTCGTAGCCGGCCTCGAGGGAGCGGCGTACGGCATTGCGGTGCCAGCGCCGCAGGTCCTCGATGTCCTGCAGCGACATCGCCCGGGCCTGGACCGGCGCGATGGTGTCGGGGGCGACCGGGAGGTGCGCGGGCCCGAGCGGGGTCTCGCGGCTGAGCTGGTTCGGCGCGTTCATGCCGTTGTGGGCGAGCTCGATGCCGGCCAGGCCGCCACCCTCGTGGATCGCATCCGCGATCCGCTTGAGCGCGGGCAGGTCCTGGTCGTCCCAGATCCGTAGCTCGATGAACGGCGCGATGTCGGAGGTCGCGTGGATCTCCACCTGCTCGGTGCACACCACCGACCAGCCGCCCTCGGCCTTGATCTTGCGCATCGCCGCCTGGGCGCTGGGGTCGCGGTAGCCCATGCCGTTGCAGTGGGGCACCTGGTAGAAGCGGTTCTTTGTGGTGATCGGCCCGATCTGCACGGGCTCGAACAGGATGTCGTATGGGGTCATCGGGTGGGCTCCTCGCTGGGAACGGACGGGACGGGAGCGCCGACCTCGGCGCGGACGCGGGCACCTCGGACGTAGCCGATGCCGCACAGCAGAAGCAGGCAGCCGAGGGTGCCGAGCGTGAAGACCTCGAAGGTCAGCTGGCTCACGCCCCAGATCTCCTTGAACGGGTATGCCTCGCCGAACAGTCGCTCGAGGGTGCCCGGGAACACCGCGACCCAGGAGCCGAGCAGGACCCAGGCGAAGGCCAGCCAGCCGAGCATCGCGAAGCCGCGGTCGGAGACCGGGACCCGGAACGGGCGCGGGCGGTCGGGGTAGCGGGTGCGCAGCCGGATCGCGGCCGGGATGACCAGCAGGTAGCTGAGCAGGAAGGTGGAGATCGAGATGGTGAGGACGACACCGAAGATCGAGGCGCCGTCGCCGGTCACCTGCATGGCGACGAGGAGGAAGACGGTGGCCACGACGCCGGAGAGCATGTTGACGCGCACCGGCGTACCGAGGCCCTCGTGGAAGCGGCCGAAGAACCCGCCGAAGAAGGAGCCGTCGGCGGCGGTCATCGCCTGCATGCGGTCGGAGATGATCATCCACGCTGCGCCCTGGCTCATCAGGATGTAGACGAAGACGACGGCGGTGAGCGTGAGTAGCGGCTCGGCCGCGGGGCCGTAGACGGAGTAGACGGTGCCGACGGCGTCGAGGAGGCCGCCGATGCCGGTGATGTCGTCGCTGGGGACGACGAGCAGGATCGCGAAGATCGGCACCAGGTAGCAGACCGCGGCGGTGGCGCAGGAGCGGAAGATGGAGACCGGTACGTCGCGGGCCGGGTTCTCCATCTCGCCGGCGGCGCTGTTGGAGGACTCGAAGCCGAGGTAGGCGAAGAGCAGGATCGGGACGGAGCCGAACAGGCCGAGCAGGGTCGGGCTGAAGTCGCCGCCGCTGAGGTCGACGACGCCGTTCTTGGCGGCGTAGATGACCGTGGTCAGCACGAAGAACGCGAGCAGGCCGACCTTGAGGATCGCGCCGCTGGTCGGCAGCCACTTGCCCTTGGCGAGGCTGGCGATCGCGGCGACCACGGTGATCCAGATGAAGACGATCTTGAACAGGTAGTCGCCGACCGAGCCGTGCTCGAGCGGGGTGATGTAGACGCTCACCGTCTCGGCGGCGAGGAAGGCCATCGAGCCGCCGACCCACACCGGCTGCGTGATCCAGGTCAGGATCGCGGCCACTGCCGCGGCCGGGCGCCCGAAGGCGTCTCGGACCCAGGTGTAGGCCCCGCCCTCCTCGCTGAACGCGGCGCCGGTCTCGGCGAAGATCAGGCCGTACGGCACGAGGAAGAAGACCGCGAGCACGAGGGCCCACGTGAACGCCTCGGCGCCGTAGAGCGAGACCTGCCCGAGGGTCTCGAGGCCGACGACGGCCGCGATGAGCAGGAAGACGATGTCGAAGCGTCGCAGCGTCTTGCGGAGATGTGACTGTTGCTCGGCCGCGAGGGCGGTCGGCTGGTTGGTCTGCGTCATGGTGTGTCCCTGGCTGGTCGGGCTGGCGGTCAGTGGTTGATCCAGACGGTCTTGAGACCGACGTACTTGTCGAGGGCGTGCAGCGAGAGGTCGCGCCCGAAGCCGGAGCCCTTGAACCCGCCGAACGGGGTCCAGGCGCTGAAGGCGTCGACGCCGTTCACGGTCACGGTGCCGGCGTGGATCCGCTCGGCGAGCCGGTGCGCGCGGCTCAGGTTGCTGGTCGCGACCGAGGCGGCCAGGCCGTACGGGGTGTCGTTGGCGAGTGCGACCGCCTCGTCCTCGGTGTCGAAGGCGGTGACCGCCAGGACCGGCCCGAAGACCTCCTCGCGGGCGAGGGCGTCGGCCGGGTCGACGTCGTCGAAGACGGTGGGCTGGACGTAGCAGTCGCTGCCGTCGCGGGTGACCCGCTCGCCGCCGGTGACCAGGCGCGCCGTCGAGGTCGTGGCGTCGTCGACGAACTGCATGATCCGGTCGGTCTGCTCGGGCGAGACGATGGCGCCCATCCCGGCGGCCGGGTCGAGGGGGTCGCCGGGGGCGTACGCCGCGGCCTCCTTCGCGACGAGATCGACGAACTCCTCGTGGACGTCGCGCTGGACCAGGACGCGGGAGTGCGCCGAGCAGACCGCACCCTGGTTGAACCAGATACCGAAGGCGGTCTGCTTGGCCGTGGTGGCGAGGTCCTCGGCGTCTGCGAAGACGACGTGCGGGCTCTTGCCGCCGCACTCGAGCCAGACCTGCTTGAGGTTGGACTGGCCGGCGTACTGCAGGAAGTACGCACCGACCTCGGTCGAGCCGGTGAAGGCGAGCACGTCGACGTCGGGGTGGAGGCCGAGCGCCTTGCCGGTGGTCTCCCCCAGTCCGGGGACGACGTTGAGGACACCGTCGGGGATCCCGGCCTCGGCGGCGAGCTCGGCGATTCGCAGCGCCGAGGACGGCGACTGCTCTGCCGGTTTGAGCACGACGCTGTTGCCGGCCGCCATGGCCGGGGCGACCTTCCAGGCGAGCATGTCGACCGGGTAGTTCCACGGGACGACCGCGCCGACGACGCCAAGCGGCACGCGGCGGATCAGCGCCGTGGTGCCCGGCGGGGTGGGCGCCACCTCGTCGTTGATCTTGTCGATGGCCTCGGCGTAGTAGCGGAACAGGTTCACCGAGAACGGCAGATCGAGGTCGTACGCATCCACCACCCGCTTGCCCATGTCGAGCGAGTCCAGGACCGCGAGCTCCGCGGCATGGTCGGCGAGGAGGTCGGCGAAGCGGAGCATCCGCTCCCGGCGGAAGGCGACGCCCGCCCGCGACCAGCCCCCGTCGTCGTACGCCGCCCGCGCCGCGCGCACGGCCGCGTCGACACCGGCGGCGCCGGCGTCGGCCACCTCGGCGAGCAGCGTTCCGGTGGCGGGGTTGCGGTTCTCGAAGGAGCCCTCCGCGGTGTCGACGGAACGGCCGCCGATGAACGCTCGGGTCCGGGGCCGGACCTCGGCGGCGATCTCTCGCCAGTCCTGGTGGGTGTGCACAAGCAAGTCCTTTCTTTGCGCTTCACCGCAAATATGAGCCTCGCCACACCAGGTGTCAATCATTCGCCCGCAGATTTCACATACGCGTTACGGTTGAGCATGGCTCGACGCAAGGACCAGGCCGCTCGGCGCGAACATCTGACCGCGGCAACACTCACCGTGATCGCGGCCCACGGCTTGGCCGGCGCCACGATGAAGAACATCGCCGCGGAGGCCGGGATCTCACCGCGCCTGATCGCCTACTACTACCCCGAGCTGGACGGCCTCATCGAGGCCGCCCACCAGGCCGCGACCGACCGCTACTACTGGTCCCGGCAGCGGGCGATCGAGGGCGATCTCTCCCCCGCCGAGAAGCTCGGCCGCCTGATGTACTCCGGTCTTCCCCGAGGTGAGGACCTTCTCCTGAGCCAGGTCCTCGACGAGATCTCGGTCAATGCAAGCCGCAGCCCGATGCACGCGACCCTGATGACGCTGCTCTTCGACCGCGAGGTCTCGCTCTACACCGCCGTGCTCGAGGTCGGGCGCGCCACCGGCGTCTTCACGCTGACTGACTCGGCCGAGGCCATCGCCCGCAACTTCGTGGCCCTCGAGGACGCTTTCGGCCTCCACCTGCTCGCCCACAACTCGTCGCTGACGCTCGAGCGTGCCGAGCAGCAGCTGGCCAGCTACGCCCACTCCGCCCTCGGCGTCCGAGTCGCTCCGATCGACCCGGAATTGCCCAAGAAGGCAAAGAATCCGCCGGCTGCGAGGTAGTGGTCAGGCAGCCGCGACCTGGGCCGGTCGCGCCGTACGCGACAGCGCCTCGACACCCCAGCAGGCCAGGCACCCGACGAGCGGGATGGCGACGGTCGACACCATCATGAAGAGGTCGGACACCACCAGCGGGCCGCCCAGCGTCTCCCAGGCTCTGTCCGCCCACCCGATCCACCCGATCATCAGCACTCCGGGCACCACCAGCCCGACCAGCCACAGGATGCCCCGACGCCGCGCGATCCCCCACGCGGCCGTCAGGCACAGCACGGTGATCACCATCTGGAGCCGGATCATCCACAGCCACCACTCACCGTTGGGCAAGTCGATCGCGCCGCGCGCCATGAGGAAGCTCGCGATCAGCCAGAAGGTGTCGAAGATCCACGGCACGAGCAGGAGGAGCGGCGCAGTGATCCGACGGACGAACGTTCGTCCACGCCAGACCAGTACCGCTGCGTACGTCAGGTAGACCAGCGTGAACAACACACCCCGGAACGCGTAGATCTCGGGATGGCCGAGCTCCCACTGGAGCCGGCTCAGCAGCACCAACCGCAGGGCCTCCGCTCCCGCGACGATCACCACCGCCACCACCGAGAGTCCGACCCGATCCGTCCGCTCCGAGATCTCCGCCATGCCAGCAGTATTGCGGTTCAGGCGACGTACGGGCGGATGGACGACCGACGTGTCGGCTATTCCAAGATCAGCGAGCCGACCGCTCAGTCCTCGGCAGGGTCTCCGATGACGACCGGTCGCCCGGCGACGTACCCGGCGAAGATCTGGACGAGCGCGAGCCCCAGCAGGAGCGCGATCGGGACCGACCACGAGCCGGTGGACTCGCGCAGCAGGCCGACGAGGAACGGGCCGGCGGCAGCGAGGAGGTAGCCGATGCTCTGCGCCATCGAGGACAGCGCGGTGGTGCCGGCGGTCGTCGCGGTGCGGATGCTGAACAGGGTCAGGGCCACCGGGAAGACCGCCCCGCCGATGCCGACGAGCACGGCCCAGAGCCAGGCGCCGGCGACGGGAGCGAGCCAGAGGCCGGCGAACCCGATCGCCAGCAGCGCGGTCAGGACGGCGATCAGGTGGCCCTGGGACGACGCGCGGATCGCGAGCGAGGGGGCCAGGAAGAACACGGGTACGCCGACCAGGATGCTCACCGCGAGCAGCAGCCCAGCCGTCGCGTGACTGAAGCCGGCGTCGGCGTAGATGCTGGGCAGCCAGCTCATCACGACGTACGCGAACAGCGACTGGGTGCCGAAGACGACCGTCACGGCCCACGCGGTGGGCTCGCGCCACAGCGCGATCCGGGTGCCGCCGCCGCGGCGGTGACCGCGGTCGCGCAGGTGGGGCAGCCACGCCAGCAGGGCCAGCGCGGCGAGCAGCGCCCAGACGCCGAGGCCGGCCCGCCAGCTCCCGGCGGCGTGGGCGATCGGCACCGTGACCCCGGCTGCGATCGCCGCGCCCAGCGACATCACCGCGCTGTAGGCACCGGTGACCGCGCCGACCCGGTTCGGGAAGCCCTCCTTGACCACGGCGGGAAGAAGTACGTTGGCGAGCGCGATGCCGGCGCACGCGACGAACGTGCCGGCGAGCAGCAGCCAGGGGTCGCCGATCACCCGGACCAGCAGCCCGGCGACCAGCAGGCCGAGGGCGACGCCGATGCCACGATGTACGCCGAGCCTGCGCGCGAGCGTCATCCCCGTGGCACCGACGACCGCGAAGCAGAGCACCGGCAGCGAGGTCAGGAAGGCCCGGGTGCCGGCCGAGAGCCCGTCGAGACTGTCGAGCAGGGCACCGAGCGACGTGATGCCCCCACGCAGGTTGGCGGCGACCAGCAGGACCGCGACCAGCAGCCACACCGTCGACCGAACGGCTCTGTTCGACGGCGGAGAATCGGGGCGGGACTGGATGCGGGAGTTCACGCCCTCTAGGATGCCAGACATCGGATGATTGGATGAAAGGACGGCACGTGCCGCTCTCCACCACCACGCCTCGCTCCCTGGTCGACCAGGCGATCGACGGCATGCGCGCCCTGCTCGCCGACGGCGAGTGGGCCGTCGGCGCCCGCATCCCACCCGAGCCCGAGCTCGCCGCGGCTCTCGGCGTCAGCCGCAACACGGTGCGCGAGGCCGTACGCGCCCTGGCCCACACCGGCGTGCTGGAGGTGCGACGCGGGGACGGGACGTACGTCGCCGCCTCCAACGAGGTGGCCGCGATGATGCGGCGTCAGGTCGGCCGGGTCGACCTGGCGCACGTCCTCGAGGTCCGCCAGGCGATCGAGACCCGCGCCGCGGCGCTGGCCGCCGAGCGTCGTACCGAGGACGACCTGCGATCCCTGACCGCCATCATGGAACGGCGCGCCACTGCCGTCGCGGCCGGGGACGCCGATGCCTTCGCCGAGGCCGACGCGGAGTTCCACCTCGGCGTGGTCACCGCGACCCACAACCCGCTCCTCATCGAGCTCTACGCCGGCTTCGAGGACACCCTGCGCGCGACCATCCACCTCGACGACGAGACGGCCGAGATCGCCGACGAGCACCTCGCCGTCTTCGACGCGATCCGCGCCCAGGACCCCGGTGCCGCCGCGGCCGCCGTCACCGGCCTCCTCCACACCCTCGCCCGCTGACCGGACTGGTCAGCCCAGCCGCTTCAGCCCAGCCGCTTCAGCGCGGCCTCGGCCGCATGGAAGCCGCCCATGCCGTGGACCCCGCCGCCCGGCGGTGTCGCCGAGGAGCACAGGTATACGCCCGGGACGCCGAGGGCGTACGGATCGAGCGCAGGGCGCGGCCGGAAGGCGATCTGGAGAGCGGTGTTCGCGCCGGCGCTGATGTCGCCACCCACCCAGTTGGGGTTGTACGTCTCGAACTCGGCGGGCGTGCGAGTGGAGACCGCCACGATGCGCTCCCGGAAGCCGGGCGCGAAGCGCTCGATCTGGCCGAGGATCGCCTCGGTGGCGTTGCCGTCGTAGGCGTGCGGGACGTGGGCGTAGGCGTAGATCGGGTTGACCGAGCCGCGGGACCGGGTCGGGTCGGCGAGGTATTGCTGTCCGAGCAGGACGAAGGGTCGCTCGGCCATCACGCCGCGGGTCGTCTCCTTCTCGATGGCGGCGATCTCGGCGGCCGTACCTCCCAGGTGCAGCGTGCCGGCGCGACGGCAGTCCTCGTTCGTCCACGGGATGTCGCCCTCGATCGCGATTTCGACCTTGAAGGCCGCCGGACCGTAGCGGTATCGGCCCAGGGCGCGACGTACGCGGGCGGGCAACATCTCGCCCACGATCTCGAGCACGCCGGCCGGTGCGGTGTCGAGCAGGACGACGCCGGGGCGACCGCCGGCGAGATCGCGCAGCTGGTCGAGGGAGGTGACCCGGACCCCGGTGACCACCTTCCCGCCGAGCTCGGCGAGCTCGGCCAGCAACGCGCGGGTGATGCTCTCGGTGCCACCCTCCGCCACCGGCCAGCCCACGGCGTGCGTGGCCGCGGTCAGCATCAGGCCGACCGAGCTGCTGAGCGGGGTGTCGAGGCGCGCGAACGCATGGGCGGCGACACCCATGAACAGCGCGCGAGCCGGGTCGTCCTGGAACCGGCGGACCGCCCAGGTCGCCGGCTGCAGGGCGTCGATGCCGAAGCGGCCCAGGACGACCGGGTGGCGCGGCACGTGTACCACCGGCTGGAACACCTCTGCGATGAGCGCCTCGAAGTTGCCTGTGGCGTTGGCGAAGAGCCGGTCCCAGCGGTCGGCATCGTCGCCCAGCGAGCGCCGGGTCAGCTCCCGGTCGCGGGCCGCGACCCCCGCCCGGCCGTCGTCGAGCGGGTGCGCGAGATCGATCTCCGGCCACAGCCAGCGCAGGCCGTGCCGCTCCAGCCCCAGCGAGGCGAAGAAGGGCGAGGCCACCCCGGTCGGGTGGAACGCGGCGCAGTCGTCGTGGAGCACACCGGGGACGGTGCGCTCGCTGGTCCGGGTGCCACCCCCGGGCCGGTCGTACGCCTCGACGACGGTGACGTCCATCCCGGCCTGGGCGAGCCGGATCGCGCCGGCCAGCCCGTTGGGACCACTGCCCACCACCACTGCCGTGCTCATGGCGTCAGCGTACGCAAGCCCGTCAATGCCTCGGGAGGAGGACGCGGATGAACGTCGGCCGATACAGGAGCGGGTTGCGCAGGGCCGCGCCGAGGTCGGTGCTGTTGCGGCTGTAGGAGACGACCACCGAGCCGGGTTCCTCGAGGATGTCCGGGTGGGCGAGCGGCATGTAGCGGAGCTCGCCGCGGGCCACTCCGGAGGGAAGGGTGCCGACCGGCGGTTGCGCCCGGAACGGACCGGTCGGCGACGACGAGGTCCAGAAGACGAGGTCGTCCCCGAGGAACTCGTCGCTCTTGCTGAAGGCGTACCAGCGCCCGTCGCGTTCGAAGACGCTCAGCGTCTGGGAGACGCCGTCGGCGGCGGGGATCAGCTCGCTCGAGGATCCTGCCCGCTTGGTCCACGCAGTGCCGTCCCAGTAGGTCCAGCGGTCGGGGTCGGCGACGTGGTCGGGCGCGACGCGGGCGACGTGCAGGGCGAACCCGGTGCCGAGCGGCGGGTCGGGCTCGCGGGCGGTGCCGTAGAGATAGAGCCACTCGCCCGAGACGGCCGCCGCGGCGCCCCACATCGGCCGGCGCGTGTCAGCGTCGTCGGCACCGATGTCCGTCACGGCGATCAGCTGCGGGACTCCCCCGTCCGGGACCACGAACTGGGCGATGGCCGGTCCGAGTGCCTCGAAGCCGAACGCATCCTCGGAGTCGGTCGTACGCACCCGCTGCGCGGCCACCACGACGAGGGCGTATCCCGGCTTGTCGAGCGTGGTCACCGACATGGGCCAGTAGCCCACGCCGTCGTCGCGGTCGGGGATGATCGCGCCGCCGGACTCCGGGAGGACGACCTGCAGGCAGTCGGGCTCGACGAGCAGCATCGAGTTGCGTACGAAACCGGCGCCGGAGAACTTCTCGTCCCGCAGGGTGTCGCCGAACATCCAGATGCTCCGGCCATCACTCAGATGGGCACTCACGCCCACGTCGCCGCCCTGGAGCGCCGGCTCGGCGCGGAGCCTGGTGATCCGGTTGAGGTCGTCGACGTCCTCGACGGGACCCGAAGGTACGCACTGGGTCGTCGAGGCGAGGCTGGCCAGCGGTCGCGGCACGGTCTCGGCATGCAGCGCGGAGGTCAGCGCGGTCGCCAGCACGGTCACGCAGGTGGCCGAGACCAGGACCAGGCCGAGGGTCCTGCGCCACCCGCTCACCGACACAGGTTCTCCGTCGGGCGCGACGAGACCTCGGACCAGCCATCGGGTCGCCACCAGCACGACCAGGCCGAGCAGCGCCGAACCCATGATCGTCACCACCGGTTGAGCGATGCCGGTGCGAGCGTCGACGGCCCACAGCAGCGACTCGCCCGCACCGGCGATCGTCCATCGGGAACCGGTCGCCCACGGTTCGGTGAGCAGCAGACGGTCGCCGGCGAGGACGAGGGGCGCTGGCCCGGCGACGATCACCGCTGCCGCGAACAGCAGGCCCGGCAACCCACCGATGACCTCGCAAGCGAAGGTCAGCGCCCCCGCGGCGACCACCGTCGCGGCGAGGACCGATGCGACGAGCATCCGCTCCCCTGCCGGTTCCGGCGCGGCGAGGAACCAGCCCCAGATGCCCGCTCCCACCGCAAGTGCGGCGAGCGCCGTCAGCCGCGCCAGGAGCCGAGGCAGCGTACGTGCCAGCGGCCCCCACACGAGCGAGACGACGCACACCAGCAGGAAGCCGGCCAGCGCGGTCGCGAAGGTGATCCGGGCCCACGACCGCTCCTCGTGCCGGTCATCGGTCGGGGCGAGCGCGACCGTCCGGCCGCGGCTCGTCTCGATCCGCGCGACCTCGGCGTGGATCTCGCGCGCGAGCTCGGGCCGGTGAGCCGCCGTGATCCGCAGCTCGTCGCGCGTGCCTGACAGGTCGAGGTGGAGCGCCGCGACGACGTCGCCGCTCTCCAGCAGCTCCGCCGCCTCGGCCGGGTCGTCGACCCCTCCGGCCGTGAACGGCCGCCCGGGCACCGCGTTGACCTGCTTCACGAGGGGCGCCGTGACGACGTCGGGACCGACCAGCACGACCGGCACCTCGTGCAGCTCACCGGAGTCGGCGCGAAGTCCGGTGACGATCCACCCCAGGGCGATCAGCACGAGGACAGCGCACAGCAGGACCTCACGACGACTCCCCGGCCGCACCCCTCACCGCCCTCCTCGGTCACCGCACGACGCGGTTCCTGAGGGTCATGTAAGCAGTGCGACCGGGTCGCCCGCCACCGGCCTAGTTCGGCGTGGCGCGCCAGCGCTGGGAGCCGGCAGCGGTGTCGGTCTGCTGGATCACCAGTCCGTTGGCGCCGGCGGCCAGGCTGAGACCGCTGTGCTTGGCGGAGAACTTCAGCGAAGCGCCGTCGGCCGCGATCACCCACCGCTGGTTGGGCGTGCCCGTGCAGGTGTACTCCACGACCGGGTCGCCGCTCGTCTTCGAGCTGTAGGCGACGTCGGCGCACAGACCGGTGCCGGCGTTCTTCAGCTGGTAGCTGCCGTCGTCCTCGTTGCGGGTGACCACCCACTTCTGCGACGCCGCCGCTCCGACGGCCGACGTGGTCAGCTGACCGTTGCTGGTCGCACCGGCGGCATCGAGCGCGAGCCCCGAGGCGACGTTGCCGAGCGAGTACTGGCCGTCCGCCAGGGCCGGCGGAACGATCTCCTCGTCGCCGACCGTCATCGCGAACACGTGCACGGCGGCGTTGGCGGGCAAGGTGACCGCGGCGATCTCCTTGGCCGGGTCGGTACGCAGCGTCTTGGTGAACAGGCGGTAGGAGACCGTCGGATAGGCCGGGCCGTTCGGGGTGTTCTTCCCGAGCGTGGTGACGGCCACCTTGGCGCCGTAGCTGTCCGTCGCCGCGCAGCACCAGTTGGGGAAGCCGAGCGTCCCCGTGGAGGAGGTGCCGTCGGAGTAGTGCACGGTCGCCTTCGCGGAGGCCGACAGGCTGGTGCCGGTCCCGAGGAACGCCAGCGCGTTGCCCTTGCCGCTGATCCGGATGGTCTCGCCACCGGAGGCCACGTTGTCCTGGGTGCCGGGTTCCGAGTCCGGCCAGGTGAAGTCGAAGCCGTTCGCGCTCACCGTCGCACCCGGTGTGACCCCCTTCTCGGCGAGCTTGTCGGCGAGGAAGCTGCTGCCGCCGCCGTCGATGTCACCCGGTCCGGGATCCTCGGCCCTGGTGACACCCACGTTGTTGAACGCCGAGGCCAGGTCCGGGTGGGCGACCGTGGTCGTGGCCGAGTCCGTCACGGCGTACGTCCGGTCGTGGGCCACGTAGGTCGCGGTCGCGTCGATCTTCACCCGGCCGGGCGAGGCCTCTGCCGGCGGCGTGACGCTGAACGTCGCGGTGCGAGAGGCACCGGGCGCGAGGGACCCCGACACCGCGTCTCCCGGGCGTACGTCCCAGCCCTCGGGTGCTGCGGCCGTGATCGAGTCGAGCTGGACGCGGGAGCCGGTGTCGTTGGTGAAGGTGGCGGTGACGTCCGAGGCCTCACCGGCGACCGCGATCGCGGCCGTGGCGGCGTCGAGGGTCACGTTGCGGTCGCTCGGGTGGCCGCCGCCGACCGCCGAGGACCCGTTCAGCGCGACCACGGCCCCGGTGGAGGTGGACAGCTTCCCGGTCTTCACGTGGGTGATGCCCGTCGCGGAGTCGTGGAACCATCCGGTCGCCGCCCCCTCGAGGTCCTCCTTCGAGGACCGCTGCGGCAGCTCCTCGCCGTCCACCTCCACGCCGCCCGGCTCGGCATCGGCGTGCACGCTGAGCCCGTACTCGCGGGAGGCTGGCTTACCGGCGTACGAGCCGTCCACCTCACCCAGCCGCATCACGACCCGCCCGCGGCCCTGCGACGGGGCGTCGACCTCGAACTCCTGGGTGGCGGACTCGCCGGAGGCGTGCGCCTGGCTGCGCCCGTCGTCCTCGTAGTTCACGAACGACGAGGCACCTTGCGGGTAGATGTCCAGGTCGAGGCGGCCCGACTTCTTGCCCTGCTGCCAGTCGAGCGTGCCCTCGGGGAACTGCGGCACGACCGCCCCGGCGCGTACGAAGAGCGGGAGCGTGTCCAGCGGAGCCTTGTAGCCGTCGATCGTGGTCGGTCCCTGGTGGACCCGGCCGCTCCAGTAGTCGACCCAGGTGCCCTCGGGGAGGTAGATCCCGTCGCGCGTGGTGGCGTCCTCGTAGACCGGGGCGACCAGGAAGTCGTCACCGGCGAGGAACTCGTACTTGACCGCGTCGCCCCAGGTCTTCGGGTCCTCGGGGTAGTTGAGGTAGAGCGGCTTGACCGCCCCCACGCCGTTGCGGTTGGCCCGCATCGTGTGCGTGTAGAAGTAGGGCAGCAGCCGCTCGTGCAGGCTCAGGTACTTCCGGTTGATCGAGGTGTACGGCTCGCCGTAGCGCCACGGCTGCTTGTCGGAGGCCGCCCACCCGCTCATCAGGTAGGTCATCGGCAGGAACATCTTCCACTGCATGTCGCGGACGTACGTCTCGGCGCTGCCGCCGAAGATGCCGTCGACGTCGCCGGTGGCGAGGTGCTGGCCGGACATGGTGGAGCCGGCGTACGTCGGGATCTGCCAGCGGATGTAGTCCCAGCTTCCGGACTGGTCGCCGCTCCACACCGCGGCGCAGCGCTGGGTGCCGGCCCAGGCCTCGACCGTGAGCACGGTCGAGCGGTCGGCGCTGTTGGTCTCGATGCCGTCCCGGGCCTGCTCGCAGGCGTCCAGCGCGAAGCGGTAGCCCGGGCCGACCCAGGCGACGTCGGTCTTGCGGACGCGGACACCGGCCTTGACCTCGGTCTCCTGCTCGGTCAGGTCGTCCTCGGTCCACAGCCCCAGCTCGGCGCCGTGGTTGTTCAGCATGTCACCGGTCTCGGCCAGGTCCTCGTAGCCGCAGCCGTAGCCGTCGTTGACCAGCATCCAGCCCAGCGGCATCTTGTGCTCGGCGTAGCCGTCGGCGATCGCCTTCGAGTCCCGCAGGGTCTCGCGCTCGCCGCGGTTGGCGTTGTGGAGGTAGCAGTCGGCGTCGCCGACCTCCAGGGCGTACATCGGCACCGCGACCGGGCGGCCGGTCAGCTCGGTGTAGGAGTCGATGACGCGCTCGGCGTCGCCGACGAAGTAGTAGGCGTCGAAGCGCTGCTCGTCGTGGGTGGTCGTGGTCGGCGCCCCGAAGTCGTAGCTGCCGGCCGCGAAGGTGTTGCGCAGCACGCCGTAGCCGCGGGAGGAGACGTAGAACGGGACCGCGTTCGGGTTGCCGCCGTCGTTCCAGTTGAAGTCGCGCGAGATCTTGATCGTCTCGCCGCGGTGGCTGAACCGGCCGTTCTGCATGCCGCCACCGAAGAACTGCTCCTCGGCGCCTCGCTGCAGGTGCTGCGCCGTGCTCTTGTCGTCCCAGGTCAGCGGCGAGGCCTCGGCCATCAGCACCTTCCCGTCCGGGTCGGTGAGTCGCAGGGTGATCGGCTGCTTGGTCACGGTGAGCACGGCCTCGTCGGTGCTGATGACGTACGCCGCGCCGGTCTCCTTCACCTCCGACCGCCCGCCGGGGTAGTCGCGCTTGACGACGATGTCGGCGTCGGGGGCGCCGGGGTCGGCGGGGTCGTCGTTGGCCGGGTCGGTGAACTCGCCGTCCGGGGCCAGGCGTACGCGCACCGTGTCGGCGTCCTCGAAGGTCACGCGCAGCGCGGCCTCGCCGGACTCGAAGGTGTAGCTGTCGCCGTCGCGCTCGAAGCCGGTGACGTCGCCGAGCTCGCTCGCCTCGGCGGCCACGGAGCTCACCGGGCTGAGCGCGACCAGTGCGGCGGCCAGAGCCACCCCTGGGACCAACAACCGTCTGATTGAGTGATTGAACATGATCGCCTCACGCCCTAAAGAGTCAGAATCAATCGTAAGTTGGAGGCGACTGTAACGCAGGTCACACTGCCCGGTCCACCCTTGGTCCGCCGATCAGAGCGAGCAGTCGCGCGGCCTCGCCGGCCACCGCATCGCGGCCGGCGCCGAGGTACTTGCGCGGGTCGACCTTGCCCTCGTCCGCGATCGCCGCGCGGACGGCGCGGGTGAAGGTCGCGTTGAGGTGGGTGGCGATGTTGACCTTGGTCATCCCGGCGGCGATGGCCGCGACGATGCCTTCGTCGGGCACCCCCGAGGAGCCGTGCAGGACGAGCGGCACGTCGACTGCGGCGGCAAGCCGGTTGATGAGCTCGTTGTCGAGCGAGGCCGTACGGGTCGTCATCGCGTGCGAGGAGCCGACGGCGACCGCGAGCGCGTCGACACCGGTGGCCTCGACGTACGCCGCGGCCTCGGCCGGCTGGGTGCGGACGCCTGGTGCGTGCACGCCGTCCTTGCCGCCGACCTCGCCGAGCTCGGACTCGACGGAGGCGCCACGCTCGTGGCACCAGGCCGCGACCTTGGCCGTGGCGGCCACGTTCGAGTCGTAGTCGAGCTTGGAGGCGTCGAACATCACCGAGGGACACCCCAGCTCGACGGCCTCCTCGACGAGCTCGACCCGGGTCGCGTGGTCGAGATGTACGCAGACCGGCACCTCGGCGCTCTCCGCGATCGCGATGGTCGCCCGCAGCAACGGCGCCAGCCGGCCGCGGTAGTCGACGGTGTTCTCGGAGATCTGCAGCACGACCGGACGGCCGGCCTGCTCGGCGCCGGCGACGATCGCCTCGGCCAGCTCGAGCTGGATGACGTTCATCGCGCCCAGGCCGCGGCCGGTGCCGCGGGCGTGGTCGAGCAGCAGCGACATCGGTACCAGGGGCATGTCAGTCTTCCTCGTGGTCGATTCGGCTGACCCTGACGTCGGCCAGGAACGTTGCGTACGCGTCGGGGTCGATCTCGCCGGCGACCGGGGTGACCACGGCGGCGGCGCCGAGCGCGGCGGCGTCGCGAAGGATCTCCGGCCACGGCCTGCCGTGGGCCATTCCGCGGGCGAGGCCGGCGGCGGCCGCGTCCCCAGCGCCGGTCGGGTTCCCGGTGACCCCGGCGGGCGGGCTCACCTCCCAGCAGCTGCCGTCGGCGTACGCGACCAGCCCGTGGTGGCCGCGGGTCAGCACGACCGGGCCACCGTGGCGGGTGGCGAGCTGTGCGACCGCAACGGCCGGGTCGTCGAGGGGCCGGCCCAGCAGACGGGCGGCCTCGTCCTCGTTGGGCGTCAGCACGGCGCCGGTGCCGACCGCGGCCGCCAACGCCGCGTCGTCGAGATCGAGAAGCACCGGTACGCCGCCAGCGGCCGCGAGCCGCGCGATCCGTGCCGGGAGGTCGGTGGGCACTCCGGGCGCGAGGCTGCCGGAGACGACGAGGGCCGTCGCCTCGGCGATCCGATCGGCGAGGAGGTCGAGCAGTCTCAGGTCGGATCCGGGCGCCGCCTGCCGGCCCGGTTCCCACAGCGAGGTCGTCGAGTCGGCGACGACGACCAGCGTGCGGCGTACCTCCTCCAGCTCGGGCAGGAAGGTCGATGGCAGCTCCCGGGCGAGAGCGTCGCCGAAGTCGTGGTCGGCGAGGCCGACGGCATGGGTCGGCTCTCCGACCTGGTGCAGCACCCGGGCGACGTTCACGCCCTTTCCGCCGAGCCGGCTGGTGACCTCGGCGACCCGATGGACCTCGCCCGCCCGCAGCCGGGGCAGCCGGTAGGTCACGTCGATCGCCGGGTTGAGCGTGACGGTGATGATCATGCGCCCGTCCCCGTCGATGCCAAAGCCAGCCGGGCGGCGCCGACCAGGCCGGCCCGCCCGCCGAGGGCGGAGAGGCGTACGGGCGGGACCGCCGTGACGCCGGCGCGCTCGCTCATCCGGGCCTGCAGCGGTTCGAGCAGGTATCCCCTGGCCTCGGCGACGCCACCGCCGAGGATGATCTCGCCCGGCGCGAGCAACGCGCCGACAGCGAGGAAGCCGTCCGCGAGGGCGGTGATCGCCTCGGACCAGACCTCGGCGGCGAGCGGATCGTGCTCGGTCCGCGCGACCAGCTCGGCGACGCCGGTGATCCTGGTGTCGCCGCCCAGCGAGGCGTACCTCTCCAGCATGCGGCGGGCGCCGGCGCGCGACTCGACGCAGCCGCGCAGCCCGCAGGTGCACGGCGGCCCTGCCGGGTCCACCACCAGGTGGCCGAGCTCACCGGCCTGACCGGAGGCACCGGCGATCGGCCTGCCCTCGACGTACGTCACCGCGGCAACACCCGTCCCGAGCACCGCGACGAACGCCGAGGCCGGCGAGCCGGCGTCGGCCCAGATCGCACCAGCGGCGGCGGCCGTGTCGTGCGAGACCGCGACCGGAAGGCCGAGCCGCTCGGCCAGCGGCGCCGCCACAGGTGTGTCGACGAGACCGAGGTTGACCGCCTTGAGGGAGGTCCCGGTCTCGGTGTCGACGATGCCGGGGAAGGCGACCCCGACACCGGCGACCTGCGTCCTGGCCGCGGGGCTCAGGCCGGCGAGCAGCTCCTCACCCAGCTGCGCGATGTCGTCGAGGACGGCCGGGCCGGGGCGGGTGGCCACCCGCGACTCCGCCCACGACACGTCGCCGGCGCCGACCACGGCTCCGCGCACGGAGGTGCCGCCGACGTCGAACGCGAGGGCGAGAGCTCGCTCCGCGGCTGGTTGCGTAGGAGACTCGCTCATCGGTTCACTCGGGGTCGGCAGCAGCCGGGTTCAGGATGATCGAGCGGGTGAGGTTGCGCGGTGCGTCGGGGTCGAGACCGGCCCGACGGGCGCGCTCCACGCAGAGCAGATGCACGCGCACCAGGTCGGCGAGCGGGTCCATCTCGTGGTGCACGAGGTCGGCGCCGGTGACCGCGACGTCGTCGGCGAAGCCCGGCACCAGGTCGCCGAAGGCCCACACGACCCGGCCGGGGGCGCTGATCGAGAGCGGGCCGTGGCGGTACTCCATCATCGGGTAGGACTCGGTCCACAGCTGTGCGGACTCCCGGAGCTTGAGCGCCGCCTCCTGGGCGACTCCGTTGGTCCAGCCGCGGCCGACGAAGGTGAGCTGCTCGGCGGTCAGCGCCGGGCCGTACGCACTCTCGCCGGCGTCGATGATCTGCTGGGCCTGCTCGGCGGCCAGGCTCAGGTCCTCACCGAGGTGCCAGCGGAGCAGGGCGAGCGTCGTGGTCGCGAAGCGGGTCTGGACCACCGACTTCTCGTCGATCTCGGGCATGAGGATCGGCTCGGCCAGCTCGAGGGCCGGGGTGCCGGGCGAGGAGGAGATCACCGTCGCCGGGATCTTGCCCCGGATCCGGGCGAGCAGGTCGACGACCTCGGTCGTGGTCCCGGACCGGGTGATCGCCACCAGCCGGTCGTAGTCCCGGTCGAGCCGGGCCTCGGTCGGCGTCCAGGCGTCGGTGATGCCGTGACCCTGCTCCTCGCGCAGCGCGGCGTACGCCTGGGCCATGTAGAGCGAGGTCCCGCAGCCGATGACCGCGACCTTCTCCCCCGTCTTCGGCAGGGCGTCGGCCGATCGTTCGGCGGTGCTCCTGGCGGCCAGCCAGTTGGCGGGCTGCGTCGCGATCTCGGCTGCGAGATGCGTCGTCGGTGCAGATGCGGTCATGGTCTCGGGTCACCCTCCGATGTGTTGCCGGCTGGACCCGAATCATCCAACGCGCTGCGCGTTTCTGTCAATAAAGGACCATAAATGATCATTATCGCTCAGTCGTGACGATGATCTCCGTCCCGCCATCGGTCAGTGCCTTCGCGAGCGACTCCGGCACCGGTTTGTCGGTGACGAGCATGGAGACGCAGGAGAGGTCGCGGATGCGCGCGAAGGTCGGATGCTCGAGCTTGGTGCTGTCGGCCACGACGATGGTGCGCTGCGCCGCCGCGATGAAGTCGGCGCTGATCTTGGCCTCGGCCGGGTGGATCGTGGTGAGCCCGGCCCGGGTGCTGATGCCGTCGACACCCAGGATCGCGGTGTCGATGTGGATCTTGGACAGCACCCCCTCGCTCAGCGGGCCGACCAGCTCGTAGGACTGGGTGCGCGCGGCCCCGCCGGTCACCACGATGTTGACGTTGGGCCGGATCGAGAGCTCGTAGGCGATGTTGAGCGCGTTGGTGACCACGGTGATGCTGTCGTCCTCGGCCAGGTCGGGGTGGCGCCCGATCGCACGGGCCACCTCGCTGGTGGTCGTGCCGCCGTTGAGCGCGACCGTCTCGCCCGGCACGAGCAGGTCGGCGACCGCGGTCGCGATCGCTCGCTTCGCGTCGGCCTGGCGACCGATCTTGTACTGCAACGGCAGCTCGTACGCCGAGCCGAGCGCGGTCGCGCCGCCATGTGTCCGGGTGACCAGCCGCTGGTCGGCGAGGTGCCCGATGTCGCGGCGGGCGGTCGCCGCCGAGACACCGAGAGCGCTCTCCACCTCCGCGATCGACACGTGCCCGTGCTCGCTGATCAGCTCGAGCAGCTGGTTGAGTCGCTGTTGTCTCATGGGCCCCCTTCCTGGGTCCCGGACAGCCTACGCAGGTCCGGCCTCTCAGGGGCCGCAGTGGAAGGTCGCGTCGGCCCAGTCGGCGTGGTCGTTGCCGTTCCCGTCGCCGGCATCGCCGGCCACCAGGTCGACATAGTCGGCACCGGTGACGTCGGCGGTGATCGCAACGGTGGCACTGGCCGGCCCCAGGGTGCCGGTCTCGGTGACCGTCGTCCCGTCCGCGACGACGGAGAACCTCACCGAGCCCCGCGACGTCTGGACGTCGTCCACCCCGACGTCGGCGGTGAAGCTGGTGCAGTTGCCGGCCAGGTAGTAGCGCACCTTCGAGACCGCATGCGCCCCCAGCCCCTTGGTGTAGACCTTGCCGGCGAGCGTGATCGGCCCACCGTCGCCGGCAGCGTTCTCCCCCACGCTGGTGTCACGCTCGACCGGTCCCCAGCCGTTGGTGGCCGAGATCCAGCCGAGATCGCTGGCGTAGGTGTCCGCGGTCGGCGGAGGCGGCGCGGTCTGCACCGTGGCTGAGCGGGTCACCGTGCGGGTCTCGCCACCGACGTCGTACGTCGCAGAGCCGGTGAGCTGATAGCTCGACTCGGCCGCGTCGGCCGGCGGCGTGACCTTCCAGGTCACCGCGTGGCTCGCCCCGGGAGCGAGCGAGTCGAAGGCCGCCGGCGTGGTGGCCTCCGCCGTCCAGCCCTCCGGCACCTCGAGACCGACCGTCCCGGCCCCGGTCTCGGAGGCCTCGTCGCTGGTCAGCGTGGTGGTGACCTCGGTGACCGCGCCCGGTAGCAGCTTCTCCTCGCCGGCATCGACGGCGAGAGTCGCGCAGGCCGGCAGGTCAGCGGCCGCACCGAGGTCCTCGACGGTGAAGTCGTCGATGCTGATGTCGCCGTTCGCGCCGTTGTCGTCGGCGGTCCGCAGACCGACCCAGTAGTCGCCGCAGCCGCCGGCCACGAACTCCTCGCTGAACCGGGCGGTCTCGACCTGCTTGCCGATCGGGCGGGCACCGACCTCGACCGAGCGCGGCTCGCCGCTCGCGACCGAGTCGTAGCCGGTGACCCACTCGTAGTCGTCGGCCCGCTCGGTCTGGTGGTCGAAGGAGACCCGGTAGCGGTGGCCGGGCTCGAGACGTACGGTCTGCGGGACGGTGCGATAGACGAGGCCGCCGTTCTCGGCATGCGATTTGAGCGACCAGTCGCCGCTGATCACGTCGTCGGTGACCTTGCCGTTCCAGCCGCTCTGCGTGTACGGCTCGTGCCGCTCGGCCAGGTGGGTGCGCGGGTCGGTGACGCCGCCCGAGGTGCCCTTGACGAACGGCGACCAGCCCTGGACGACCTCCTCGAAGTCCTCCTTCACGATGACCTTCGCGCCGGGCGCGGCCGGCAGGTCGCGCTCGACCGCGACGACACGTACGTCATCGAGGCGGACCTTCGCCGATCCCGCGTCCGCGGAGATCCTGACGGTCGCGGTGCCGTCGCCGCCGACGTCGAAGGGCACCTCGACCCGCTGGAAGTAGGTGCTGTGCAGCTCGTCGGCGGCGACCAGGTTCTTCGCGGTCGAGCGCTCGACGCGTCGGGTGTAGGTCTTGCCGGCGGAGGTGACGGCGACCGTGGTGGCCCGGCTCCGGCCGGGCTCGACCTCCACCCAGACACCCAGCGCGTTGCGGCCGCTGCGCAGGCCGTCCAGTCGCTGGCTGATCGCGGCCCTGCCACCGGCGCCCAGGACGGCGACCTGCTGACCGGTCGAGGTACGCCCGGTCGTGGCCGGGCCGCTCGGGTGCCAGGCGTCGAGGTCGCCGGCGTTGAAGCCGGGGTCGGCGACATGGCTGCCCTGACCCCACTGCGGCGTGGGCGAGCCGCCCGGAGCCTTGGTCAGGACGTACGCCGTCCCGGCCTTCGCATCGAGCGTGACCTTGCCGGCTCGGACCGGCACGCTGCCCGCCGCGACCCGGCCCTGCTCGGTGAGCTCGTAGACGTTGAGCCGGCTGCTGGTGCTCCACGCGTCGGTCAGGCTCCAGGTGGTCCGGCCGCCGTCGGTGTTGTGGTGGTAGAGCTTCGTGTCGTCCTTCCACGGGAGGAGATAGGCGTCGCCGTCGAGCACGAGGTCGCCGTCCTGATAGATCTTCCGGGTGGCCTCGGTCTGGCCGGTGTTGACCACGCGTACGCCGCCGTCCTGGACGATCTCGTCGCGGCTCCAGCGCAGGATCGGGTTCTGCTGCAGATACTTGGTCGGCAGGTTCGTCTGCCAGATGTTGTCGTAGAAGGCGTCGACGTCGTTCTCGCCGGTCCATCCCTCGAACTCGACGATCTCGGTGTGCCCGAGCAGCTTGTCCGGGTTCCAGGTGTCCTTCTGCCCGTTGCGTACGAACCGGATCATCTGGCTGTTCAGGCCCTTGTTGGTGGCGCCGCCGTAGGACTCGTCGTTGGCCCAGTGGGACCAGAGCGCGTCCTCCTCGAAGTGGTAGGACCACTCGGTGCCGATGTTCCAGCCCTGCCCGCGCAGCTCCTGGGCGAGGCGCTCCTGGAGCCAGCCGAAGGAGTAGTAGACGTCGATGTAGAGGAAGTCGAGGTTCGGGTGCGTCTCGCGGCGCAGCTGGGCGAAGCGGTCGACGATGTTCTTGGTGGCGAGGTCGGTGCGCTGGTCGATGTAGTAGGACTGGTCGATCCAGTCCCAGCCGGGACTGCCCTCGTTCACGAGGGTCTCGTCGAAGGTCTTGGCCTCGGGGTAGGCCTCGGTCGCGTTCACGTGGACGCCGAAGTCGGCTCCCCACTTCTCGCCCGCACGGACCAGGGTGTTGAGGTCGTCGAGCCCACCGGCGCGGGTGTTGTAGTTGCCGCCGTAGTCGGGGTGCGCGGAGTCGTGGCCCTCCGAGCCGTACCCCTTCAGCACCGCCAGCTGCCCCAGCCCGTCGGTGGCCAGCGAGACCCGCTTGACGTCGTCGAGCGTACGCAGGAACGGATGCGTCGCCTGGCTGGCGAAGTTGAACGGGATGTGGGTGACCACCCGCTCGGGGGTCTCCTCCGCGCCGTTCATCGGTCGCTGGATGTCGCGCAGCGCGATCGCGCCGTCCTGCCAGTCGACGGTCTGGTCACCGTTGGCATCGGGGGTGATGGTGACCTTCGCCCACGGGAGCTCCTCGGTGTAGGGCGAGCCGGTCGCCCGGTAGGTCCACTGGCCGCTCCACAGGCCGACCCGTCGGCCGCTGTCGGTGGCGCTCACGCTGCGCCAGATCCGGCCGCGTTCCCGGGTCGCGTCGCCGCTGCTCTGGTCGTAGACCGAGTTGGTCTCGATCGCCGCGGCGAGCTGGTCGGTGTCGACGATGGCGTACGCCGATCCGACCGGCTTCTCGGTCGTGGCCAGGTCGGCGGTGACCTCGGTGTGGGTGTCGCCGTTGGTCGCGCGGTCCGCGCTCACGACGGCGGTGCTCACGGTCGCACCGGCCTGGTCGGAGCTGACCGAGAGGAGGTCGTGCCCGGGGATGTCGAGGGTGCCGACCCGGTGCTCGGCGGTGTCGGTCACCTTGGTGACCGCGAAGGTGACGACGTCGCCGGCCACCTCGAGCTTCGCGTCGAGCTCGACGCCGGGCAGATCGGCGAAGGTCAGCCGGTAGGTCGCGGTGTCGGCGTCGGCCTGGGTGCCGGTCACGGTCGCCGTGTGCGCCGTGCCGTTGATCCGCACGGCCGTCGGTGTCGTCGCGGCGCCGCTGATATCGCCGCCGGCGGTGTGCCGGTAGCCGAGCACGGCGGGGAAGTCGTCGGCCACCCGCACGCTCAGCACGGGCGAGGTCAACGTGAAGCCGTCGGTGGGGGCGGCATGGCCTTCTGGCGCGATGGCGACCACGCCGGCGAATGCCGTCACGGACGCGAGGAGGGCTGTGGGGAAACGCTTCGGCATCGTGACTCCCGAGGGTGGGGGTGGGCCTGACGAGGTCCGTCCATCATGCAGAGTTTTGCGCGGATTGGCTACGTTATGCGCAAAAGTTGTCATATCCTCGGCTGGTGACCCCCACCTTGGCCTGGCGTGACGGCGAGTTCCTGAAGCACGGCGTCCCCCACCGGATCCTGTCCGGGTCCATCCACTACTTCCGCATCCACCCGGACCTGTGGGAGGACCGGCTGCGCCGGGTCGCCGCCACCGGGTTCAACACCGTCGACACCTACGTCGCCTGGAACTTCCACGAGCAGGACGAGGGGTCCCCGGACTTCACCGGGCCCCGCGACCTGGCCCGCTTCGTCACGATCGCCGGCGACCTCGGGCTCGACGTGATCCTGCGCCCCGGGCCGTACATCTGCGCCGAGTGGACCAACGGCGGGCTCCCGTCGTGGCTGACCGCGCGCACCCGGGCACCGCGCAGCAGCGATCCGGTCTACCAGGACGCGGTCTCACGCTGGCTCGACCTCCTGCTCCCCCAGCTCGTCCCGCTCCAGGCCGGTCACGGCGGGCCGGTCGTGGCCGTGCAGGTCGAGAACGAGTACGGCTCCTACGGCGACGACGCCGCCCACCTCGCCTGGCTCCGGCGGGGGCTCCTCGACCGTGGCATCACCGAGCTCCTCTACACCGCCGACGGCCCGACCGAGGTCATGCTCGACACCGGCATGATCGACGGCACGCTCGCAGCGGCGACCTTCGGAAGCCGCGCTTCGGAAGCCCAGACGATGCTGCAGTCACGACGACCCGGCGAGCCCTTCCTGTGCGCCGAGTTCTGGAACGGCTGGTTCGACCACTGGGGCGAGAACCACCACGTACGCTCCCCCGCGAGCGCCGCCGCGACGCTGCGCGAGATCATCGATCTCGGCGGCTCGGTCAGCGTCTACATGGCGCACGGCGGCACCAACTTCGGGCTCTGGGCCGGTGCCAACCACGACGGCCGCCGCATCCAGCCCACCGTCACCAGCTACGACTCCGACGCCCCGGTCGGCGAGGACGGCCGGGTCTCGGAGAAGTTCCGGCTCTACCGCGACATCCTGGCTCCCGCCACCGGGCGGTCGGTCGACGAGCTGCCTGGTCTGCCGCCGGACGCCGCGCGTCACGCGTTCTCCTCGGCGCCACTGTCTCCCGGCGCCGACCTGCTGTCCCTGGTGACCCGCGGACCGGCGACGCGCGCCGCGGGGCCGCTGAGCTTCGAGGAGCTCGGCATCGACACCGGCCTGGTGACGTACCGCTCCTCGGTCACGCTCCCCAGCCACGACGTCCACCTCACCGTGCGCGGCCTGCACGACAGGGCGTACGTCTTCCTGGACGGGCGCCCGCTCGGCCTGCTCGAGCGCGACGACGCCGACCCTGCGGTACTGACTCTTCCCGGCCTCGGCAGGGAGGCCGAACTGACCCTGGTCGTGGAGGCGCTCGGCCGCGTCAACTACGGCCCGCTGCTCGGCGAGCACAAGGGGATCCTCGGCGGCGTCCAGGTGGACCGGCGCCTCGTCCACGGCTGGGCGCACCACCTCGCACCCCTCGACCGCTGGGTGCCTGACGACCTCGACGGCGTCGCACATGCGGTCATCGAGGTCGACGGCCCGGCCGACGGCTGGCTCGCCGTCCCCGGTGACGGAGACCGGTTCGTCTGGCTCAACGGCACCCTGCTCGGCCGCTTGTGGAGCCGCGGGCCCCAGCGCCGCCTGTACGCCCCCGCCGCGCTGTGGCAGGCCGGAGCCAACGAGGTCGCCGTCCTCGACCTCACCCACCCCGCGACGTACGTCGAGGTCCACCCGGACCCGGACTTCGGGCCGAGCGAGGAGTACGTCGAGACACTCCCGACCGGGACGTAGATCCGCAGCCCTGGGGGTCGGTTAGCCTCGTACATGTGAACCCCGACACGCCTGACATCAAACCCAGGTCGCGCGCCGTCACCGACGGTCTGGAAGCCACCGCTGCCCGAGGCATGTTGCGGGCCGTCGGCCTTGGAGACGACGACTTCGCCAAGCCACAGATCGGCGTCGCGTCGTCGTGGAACGAGATCACCCCGTGCAACCTGTCCCTCGACCGGCTCGCAAAGGCGGTGAAGAACGGCGTCCATGCGGCCGCTGGCTACCCGCTGGAGTTCGGCACCATCTCCGTCTCCGACGGCATCTCGATGGGCCACGAGGGCATGCACTTCTCGCTGGTGTCGCGCGAGATCATCGCCGACTCGGTCGAGACGGTGATGAGCGCCGAGCGGCTCGACGGCTCCGTGCTGCTCGCGGGCTGCGACAAGTCGTTGCCCGGCATGCTGATGGCGGCTGCTCGGCTCGATCTCGCCTCGGTGTTCCTCTACGCCGGCTCGACCATGCCCGGGCAGGTCGACGGCCGCGACGTCACGATCATCGACGCCTTCGAGGCGGTCGGGGCCTGCATCGCCGGAAAGATCAGCCGCGACGAGGTCACCCGCATCGAGAAGGCGATCTGTCCTGGCGAGGGCGCCTGCGGAGGCATGTACACCGCGAACACGATGGCTGCCGTCGCTGAGGCGATGGGCATGTCATTGCCCGGTTCGGCCGCTCCCCCTGCGGTCGACCGACGACGCGACGGCTTCGCCCACCGTTCGGGCGAAGCGGTGGTCGGGCTGCTGCGCAAGGGCATCACCGCGCGCCAGATCATGACCAAGGAAGCCTTCGAGAACGCCATCGCCGTCGTGATGGCCCTCGGGGGTTCCACCAACGCCGTGCTGCACCTGCTGGCCATCGCCAACGAGGCCGAGGTCGACCTGACTCTCGACGACTTCACCCGGGTCGGAGAGAAGGTCCCCCACCTCGCCGACCTCAAGCCGTACGGCAAGTACGTCATGAACGACGTCGACAAGATCGGCGGGATCCCGGTCGTGATGAAGGCGCTCCTCGACGCCGGCCTGCTCCACGGCGACTGCCTCACGGTCACCGGAAAGACCATGGCCCAGAACCTCGCGGAGCTGAGCCCGCCCGCGCTCGATGACGAGGTGATCCACTCCTTCGAGCGGCCGATCCACCGCACCGGTGGTCTCACCATCCTGAAGGGCTCGCTCGCCCCCGAGGGCGCTGTCGTCAAGACCGCCGGCTTCGACGACACCGTCTTCCGCGGCACCGCCCGGGTCTTCGACGGGGAGCGGGCCGCGATGGACGCCCTCGAAGCGGGGCGCATCGTCGCGCGTGACGTCGTGGTCATTCGGAACGAGGGCCCGAAGGGCGGCCCGGGCATGCGGGAGATGCTCGCCATCACGGGAGCCATCAAGGGCGCTGGTCTCGGCAAGGATGTCCTGCTGATCACCGACGGCCGGTTCTCCGGAGGAACCACGGGTCTCTGCGTCGGCCACATCGCCCCAGAGGCCGTCGACGCCGGCCCGATCGCCTTCGTCCGCGACGGCGACCCCATCGTCCTCGACGTCGTCAACCGCACCCTCGAGGTCGAGGTGGAATCCGAGGAGCTGGAGCAGCGGAAGGTCGGCTGGGAGCCACTTCCCTCGAAGTATCAGCGCGGAGTGCTCGGCAAGTACCGGCGTACGGTGCAGTCGGCCGCGGTCGGCGCCGTCACGAGCTAGTCAGCTGCCCCATCACGATGATCCGGAGCTGGCTGGCGAGCAGCTGCGTGGCGGTGAGTCCGAACATCGCCCGGAAGGTGTCGCTGAAGTGGCTCGGGGAGGCGAACCCCGCGTCGCTGGCGGCCGTCGAGAGATCCGCGCCCTGACTGACGGCCGCGGCGGCGTACCGCATCCTGGCCCAGAGGCGGTAGCGGCGAAAGCTGGTGCCCGACTCAGCTGAGAACAGGTGCAGGAAGCGCGACTGGGAGAGGTTGACCGCGGCGGCCAGCTCCGCCGCACTCCCCCGCTCACCGGGTCGGTCGCGAAGGAGCTGCATCACGACGCGGATCCGCACGTCGGTCGGCTCGGCCTCACCGGCAGGGAGCAGACGTCGTCGCAGCATCTCCGGATCCGTGACCGGCCCCTGGCTCCAGTCCGCGATCAGCGCCGCCTCGTCGAGATGGTCGTACGCGATCGTGCTCGTCCGGTCCGTCATCTGCCCGAGCACGTGCGCCGTCCCCGAGGCGCCGGGGTCGACGTAGTAGAACAGCATCGTCTGCTCCTCGCCAGCGACGATCTGATGGGACGTACGCGCAGGGATCAGCGCGCTCCGCGCCTGCCGTGGCTCGGCCTGCCCTGATCGCAGCAGGAAGGGAGCGTCCAGCCCCAGCGCGAAGCAGGTGACCGACCCGGAGTGCGTGCCCAGCCGCAACGACGGGCCCCGGTACGCCGCATGTCCCGACCAGAGCCAGACCGTCGGCCGCGCGTCGTCGCAGCACGAATCCGGAAGCGGCTCGGTCGCCATGCGCGTCATGATCCCACGGTGAACACCGTGGCCAGCCTGACCATCGCCGTCATCGGCATCTTCTTCCTCGCGATGGGGACGTACGCCCTGGTCACCCCGAGCGCCCTCGCCGCCCCGTTCCACCTCTCGGCGAAGACGCCCGAGTCGCGATCCGAGATCCGCGCGGTCTACGGCGGGTTCGGCATCGCGATGGCCGCTGTGCTCGGCGCCGCCGCCCTCGACATCGGCGACATCCGGACCGGCGCCGTGACCGCCGTCGGCCTCGCCCTGATCGGGATGGCCGGCGGCCGACTCATCTCTCGCCTTCTAGATACCCCCGCAGGTTTCTATCCGATCTGGTTCTACTTCGGGATCGAACTCGTGGCCGGCACGGCCCTGCTTGCGTGCGTTTGACCTCGGCAAATTCGGCTATGCTCGCCACCGTGGGATCTCGGCCGACAATGGACACGTCTGTACATCCGCCACGCCCTCGCGCCCCTGGCGGGAGCCGCATGGCCCGACGAGTCGACTGGCACAACGATCCCTCGGCGCCCGAGGTGAACAGCATCCGACCCAGCGCCGCCGCCTTCGTGCTCGACGACCCGGGCAGGATCCTGCTGATCCGCCGCGACGACACCGGCAACTGGACCATGCCCGGCGGGGCGATGGAGCCCGGCGAGTCGCTGACGGCTGCCGCGGTCCGCGAGACCTTCGAGGAGACCGGCATCACCATCGAGGTGACCGGCCTGATCGGGATCTGGACCGACCCCCGCCACCGCATCGAGAACACCACCAACGGCGAGGTACGCCAGGAGTGCTCCATCATCTACGCCGGCCGCTACCTCGCCGGCGAGCCCACACCATCCGCTGAGAACACCCACGCCGAATGGGTGTATCCCACGATGGTTCCCAGTTTGCAGATGGACCGCAGCCAGCGCGTACGGATCGACTGGGCCCTCAACCGCAACTTCCCCCACCTCGACCCCAACCCCTGATCGCCGGACCGTTCCCGACTCTGGGGCCGATGTGACCCACCTCGGTCTCTCATGAGGCTCGATCGAATCAGAACGGCGCGCGTACTACGACCCCATCCCGCAACAGCCGGACACGGCAGGCGTCGCATGGCGGGCATACCGCCCACTGTGACGCAGACACGACTGGCGTCTGTTCGGGCGCTCGACCAGTGTGCAGCAGCGGAAACTCGCTCGGGTGCGAGTCGTCTCGGGGCGACTGGCCGCCTCCCGCCGTGAGACTCTGGTTGGGTGAGCAACACGTTGGCAGACGACCCGGAATGGGTGCTGCTGCGCACTTTGGTCATCAGCGTCGGCGACCCGCCTGCGGAGATCGATTGGCGGGGTAGGCTGGGATCGGTCGGCGTCGAGACCATCACTCCGGTGACGAAGGACGGCGAGCCGCTCGGGACACTGGTGATCGCTCACCGGAACCTTGACGGGCCGCCCGTCCGCGACGGTGTGTTTGATCTCCCGGAAGACGCACGCGCGGAGGCCGAGGAGGCGCTAGAGATGCTGGCCCGTCTCATAGCGTTGGAGTATGGCAAGCGCTTCTCCCTGGCATCGCCGTCACCCTGCTTGGGCTTCCATTGCACCGACCCCGCCGCGCTCGACGCACTGGACGGGACGCCCGCGGGGCAACCCAGAGCCGGCTTGTCCATGGAGGGCGTCGCGTCGGCCGGGATCCTCGAAGATGGGGAGCTCCTCGACGTCATCGGGACGCGACCGGATGGTCTCATCATGCTCACAGAGGCGCTCAACGCGCGGTCCCCTGTGGGACAGTTCACCATAATTTGGCGAATGTTCGAGCGTGCCTTTCACCGCGGCTTCCGCGAGGCGGCGCCGCTTCTACATGAGTTCCTATCTAGCGGGCCGCACGGCTTCGAGCGGGCAGAGGTAGATGAGTGGGTCGACCGCCGGAACTCGGCCGTCCACGCCAACAGGCCGACGGATCCCGTACTAGACCGGCACGTCCAGCCGTTCATCGGCCGGATGCGGGAGGCGGCCTTCGACGTGCTGCTCAACAAGGCGGTGTGGCACGACTCTGCGCCCGACCGGCGCGTGGATCATCCGTGGCGCCCCGCATCGGGCTCCTCTGGACCGGACGGCGGAGTATTTGTGACGCGTGGGAAGGAGGCGGCGCTGCAGACTCAGTTGCTGGACCCATTCAGGCCGTTTCCCCTCCTGCTTGCGGGAGGCCCACGCCCGCTGGTACCGCCGGGGCTATGGCTGACGCACGAGGACAAGGATCTAGTACTTCGCCGACTGCGCGAGGTCGACGTGCTGCTCGGGATCGCCCACACCTAGCAGAGACCGCTGCCGTGATGGCTCCTGTCGCAAGCTAGGCCGTCCATCGGGTGTAGTAGTTGCCACGGCCTGAGCAATGACGTCGGGGAACAAAGCATGCCTCAGCAAACTAGTCGCGCGGGACTCCGGGATCGACCTCATCACGCTGGTAAGTCAACTCTCGCCACGTCTCTACCCACGTCGCCATCCGCCGCGCGCGCCGCCTCGAACACCGCTGGGGTGCTCTCTTCGGCCCGGGACATGACGGCGGCCAAGATCATCGACCAACTGGCTGAGGGTCGCGACCCTGCGAGAATACCGGCGACATCGACGAGGTGGCAGGGTCTCTTCGATGCAACTTTCGAGCGGACGACCGAAGTAGATAACCCAAGGCCGGTGCCCAGCATCCGTTGCTATGGGCTCGCCTTCACCAGGCACTCGTAGCACGAGGGTTGGACTGCCGGTTCCTTCAGCGGCTCTCGCTAGAAACCGATACACGACAGTAAGGGAGCACCTAGAGTCGTCCGTACGCCGAGGGAAGGGATGCGGGGATGAGCAACGCCCACTCTGCGGCGGGCCCTGCGCTCGGCTATCAATATCAGGCTGACTACGGCCTTCTGACGTTCGTCCGCGACGGCGAACCCGGTCGTGCCATCACGCTTGAACTGCACGACGATGTCGCGTGGGACGACAACGGCACGCCCGTTGAACAACTCCAGGTCAAACACAGCGTCGCAGCCAGCAGCACTGTTGGCGACACGTCTCCCCAAATCTGGCGCACGTTGAAGGCCTGGCTCGACGCAGGCAACCCCGCCAATCTGGACGGGCCGTCGCTCGTGCTCGTCACGACCTCAACAGCAGTAGATGGGTCCGCTGTGCATCTGCTCCGCGATGACTCTCGCGACGCGCCTGCCGCAGCGACACTCCTGCGGACTGCGGCAGCCGACACAGACGGCGGGAAGACGACCGCCGTCGCACGAGCCGCGTTCATGAAGTTGTCGGTGGCTGAGCAGAACGCGTTCGTTTCCCGCATCCGGGTCATTGATGGCACCCCGAACGTACTTGACATCGACGCTGCGCTCCGTGTCGCTGTCAGGCGGCATCTCCCTGCTGAGGAAGGCAAACAGGACGCGTTCATGGACGCGTTGTGGGGATGGTGGCGCCGGCATGCCGTCGACATGCTCAGCAGTCGCTTCTTCCCTGACCGCCACCTTCGAACCACTGTCGAGGAGGTCGAACTCAACAACCAACTCAATCACCTCGCCGTGACTCATAGCGACCTCGGGCTTCCCGAGTACGACGACCTCGACATTCAGGACGGCCATGACGACCTCGTGGTCCACGAGGACGATATCTTTGTTCACCAGTTGAAGTTCCTCGACTACGCACAGACCGCTCGGACCGTCCGGAACGCCATCGTCGACTACCACCGGGCGGTCGCAAACGAGACACGTTGGCTTGAACGCGACTTCCTGAACCGTGACGAGGTCGAGAAGTACGAGAAGAAACTCCGAGAAGCATGGCGCATCGCGTCGGGGTTCCTGTTCGATGACCTCCCCGGGGAGGCGTCCGACGCCGACCGTGTTCAGGCCGGACGGAAACTTCTTAGCACCATACTCATGGCGACGCCCGTACGTATCCGGACCCATGTCGACCAAGACTTCTACTACCGAGGCAAGCACCACATGCTTGCTGAAGACGGTGTCATCGGCTGGCATCCAGACTTCGAGGAGCGCGTGCAAGCCATGCTTCTGGCTAAGGAATCTGTCGCATGACCGAGAACCGTGATGACGCACCAGCAGCTCATGACACCGAGGTCCCCGACCCAGCAGTCCCCAGCACTGAGGCCCCGGAGGCGGGAGCAGCTGACGCCGTGCCCCAGCACCTTCTCTCATGGGCGGACCGTTCGCCGGTAGCCGCAGCGATGTTCAACCCTGCCGTCGTCGCTGTCATCATCGCTGCAGCCACGAATCAGTACGAGGACGTGACCGGCGACCCTATGCCGTGGCCGCTGGCGTACCTCGTCCCGCCTCTCGTTCTCCACGGACCGACCCGGGCTGCGCTGCCTCGAACTAGCCGGACCAGCCTGCCGAACTGGGTGAACAACCATCCGGTGCTCAATGCAGGGTTTCCTGCCCGGGCACGCCACCTTGCCCCAACCGTGCGCGAAGGTTTGCGGTTCGCGCTCCGAGAAAACGCACTCCAACTGACTGCAGACGGCGGTAGTTTCACCAGCACCAAACTTAAGGGCGTCAAGAAGACCGCTCCAGGCGACCTCGCCCCAGTTGTCCTTGCAAGCGGCATGCTTGGCCGTATCTTCGGTCGCACACGCGACCCTGCAACCATCTTCGCCACCCTGCGCGTTCGCCCGTAGCCGCCAGTACACCGCAAAAGGCGCCAGGATCTCTTTGTCTCTGGCACGCTGGGTCGGTGCAACTGGAATCACTTGCCCTGTACTCACGCACCGGTGAACGCAAGATCATCCCGTTCAAACTCGGTGCCCTGAACGTCATCACGGGGCAGTCGAAGACCGGCAAGACAGTTCTGGTCAAACTCATCGACTACTGCCTCGGACGTCGCGATGTTCCGACATCTGCGGGCGGTGTTGAGCGCGCGCTAGTGTGGGTCGGTGCAATCTGGCAATTCGACGACGGCAACCGCGCCTTCGTCGGTCGTCCCGTCCCGCCCATCAAGACCGCGACGACGACCGAAGCGATGCTCATCCTCGGTGACGGCACACTTATCGCACCCGACTTCGGAGCACTTAACGTCAACACCAACACGAGCACGATGCGTCTGGAACTCGGCGCAAGGCTCGGGCTGACCGAGAGCGAAATCGCGCCGCCAGTCGGTGCTTTGCGCAACCCGACACGAACCAACCTCGGCCATGCCGCCCTGCTGTGCATCCAGAACCAGGACGAAATCTCGTCGTCGAGCCGCATCTTTCACCGGTCCGGCCAACCAGGCATCGACGACGCGCTCCGGGATACTATCCCGTACTTCCTTGGTGCGACGCCCGCTGACCAAGCGCTCCTCAAGTCAATGCTCCGCCAGGAGAATCGGCGACTTCAACGCCTCGAACGAGAACTCAAGGACGCCCAGGATGTCGCCCGGGACCTCGACGACGACCTTCGGAACTTGCTCGCTGAGGCCACCGAAGCCGGCCTCACTGAACGCGTCGAGGGCGACAATCAACTCGACCGATCCGCTCTTATCCTTCGACTCCACGCCGCTTCACGCGACCTCGCCGCCGCAGTCGATGACGAGCCCGCCATTGCGCAACAAGACAACCGGCGTCGCGAGCAGAATGAACTCGCCCTGGCTTCAGACGCTTTGGACCAACTGCTCCAGCAGCGCGCCCTCCTCCTCGAAGAGTCCGAAGGAGGCAACGCGTACGCCGACGCCATCGACGTCCAAGTCGGGCGGCTTGCCAGCCTAAACCTCCTCACTCTCACCTCCGACCGCGCAGAGGACGCACCTGCAGGAACCACGTGCCCCATCTGCGGCAGCGCCGAAACGACCACCGACGCAACCGCTTCTCAAATGCGTGAGGCACTCGACCGCCTTCACAACAGGCTGGCAAGCACCCGCAGCGCCAATCCGGCCAAGAGCGCCACCCTCGACGGCCTCAACGCCCGCATCGCCATTGCCCAAGCCCAAGTGCGGTCAGCACGGCAACTCCTCGAAGCGACCTTCGCCACGGACTCCACTGTCGGACGCGAGACCAACCGCCGACGTGACTTCATTCGTGGACGCATCGACGCCACGCTGGCCCGCACTCCCCAGACCGACGACATCCAACTTGCACGCATGCGCGAACGAATCGAACTCAGCAGGCAGGCCGTCGAAACGCTCCAACTCCAACTGTCCGACGACGACACCCGCGAACGCCTCAACTCGCTCATGCTCGCCGTCGGGCGTGACCTCACCAACTACGCACGCACGCTCGAACTCGAACACTCCGAACGAGACGTACGCATCGACCTCGTCCGCCTCACCGTCATCGCGGACGTCGACGACGTTCCCGTGCCGCTCAACCGCATCGGTAGCGCCGAAAACTGGATTGGTTACCACATCGCCAGTCACCTGGCACTCCACCAAAGTTTTATCCGGCACGAGCGGCCTGTGCCCCGCCTTCTCGTCATCGACCAGCCGTCCCAGGGCCACTACCCCTCCGAGATGGCGAAGCGCACGGGACGAGCCGACACCGATGCCGACGAACTGGCCGTCCGTCGTCTGTACGAGCTCATGAACGACTTCACCGTCACAAACGGCGGCCAGTTCCAGGTCATCACTGTCGACCACGCCGACATCGACGAACCCTGGTTTCAGACCGCCATCACCGACCGCTGGCGCGGAGAAGGAAACGCTCTCATCCCCACCGACTGGCTAACCGCGAACTGACCCAGCCGCTGCCGAGTGAGGGACCTGCGAGGCTCTGACAGGCGAGTTCTGCGTCACACAACGTGTGCCGGCCGGCCCTAGATGGAGTGTCGCGCTCGCATCCATGTTCCAGCCGGGGTCTGGACTGAGCAGTCGCACCGGTCCCCGGCATCTTCTCCGGCAAGGCGCGACGCCGACCCAAACACGCTGCAACGATCGCGCTGATGCTGAAGACGTCGGGCTGGAGATGTTCGCCTCACTGAGCGAGGCTGTCACCCTCCGATCTCCCGCACGGGCCAACGCGCTCGTCCAGCCGCCCCGCGGCCTACTAGGCTCCGTGCTGGCGCCTTCTTCGGTCCCATTCAGGACGACGCTGTTGGCGCTCTGGACACGACGTAACGGAACGAGTGTCGTTAGCTTGCTCGTTCCGCACGCACCGACCGAGAGAAAGTGGATCAATTATGGCTTCGACGCCTATCGACAGCATTGACACCGACGTTCCCTGCCCTGGCCGCGACTGCACGGCAACGCTGATGCGATTGACCATGCAGGTCGACGGAACTCCGAAGACCTTCTACGACTGGAAATGTCCGACCAGCGCGCTGCACGTAACCCAGCAGTGGGAGCCGCCCACGGCGTACGAAATTCTGTAGTCCGCGAACAGACGGCTTTGGCATTCGTGAGCATGCGTGTCAGCCCAACTCATCCGCGTCTTATCGTCACCTGCAAGTGCGCACAGCACATGCTCGGCACTTGACTTTGGGGCGTACAGGCCGTTGCCAGCGGTCGGGCACGCAATGCGGATGCTAGGGCGGACAGAGCATCCCGCCTACTTGATTGCACTCAGATCTCGAGCCTTCTGAACTGCCTCCGAGTTCTGTTGGATGCCAGCCTCTGCGATGGCGACTTCAATCAGGTCGGCGCAAGCCATGAGCGAGGTCCGCACGTCCAGCTCGAAGGACGTCTGCGCGGCTTGGATGCCGGTCCTTGTAACGACCACTACGGAGTAGTCCGACCCGCCGGACAGGAACGACTCGCTTCCGGTCTCGATCATCGTCCAAGGCGTGCGCACGCCTTCAGGTGTCGGCTTCGGCTGGAGCTTGCCCGTTCCGGTCAGGTAGTTGTCGAAGTGCTCCAGCATGTCGCGAATGTGCTTCCCATCGGGAACTGCGGCGTCAAAGGCCGCAGCCTGTGGGTGGTCCCTGCCGAGTACGGCCTTGGCACCGCGGGCGGCATTGTTGAGTGCCGTGGCGAACAGCATGAACTCGACGTTCTGCCCGTCATCCAGCGTTCCGTCCAAGACCCGCTGCGCTTGACGCACAGACGCCTCTAACCATGCATTTGCAGCTCCAACAACGATGCGTTTGTGTCCGTCCTCCATGGGTCCCCCTTAGCTAGCCTCACATCGTCACATCTCCAGTTGCACTAGCAGCGTAGTAGTGACTGGTTGGCGCAGGAACGGCCGAGTAGCCGTCCGGGCGTGCTGACGGGCCGTGCCGACAATGCGTCATACCGCCGCGAGCGCGCTACATCTCCGCGATGGATCACTCACCGAAGGGGCGGGCTGTCGAGGTCTCCCTTCCTATGGCGCCGTCGTGGCGAGGAGGCGTCGCGCACGACGGCCCAGGTCGCTCAGATCCACCCGACCCTCCTCAGCCGCGGCCGCCAGACGAGCGGCGAGGTCCATTGCCTCGTCAAGCTCGGGTGCGGTGACCGCGGACTCCTGGCCCATATCGCGAAGGATTGTGATCTCGGTCCTGGACGCGATCAAGGGGTCGGTGACCCCGTCGATCCAGACTCGAGTGCGGCGACCATCGCCGCGTTCCTCCCCGGTGATGCGCTCCAGGGCGAAGATACGGTCGGCGCGCGCGAACTTTCCGAAACCCAACGCCACCATCCGGGAGTCCGATGCCATGTAGTCATCTTGCCATCACGCATCGAACCTTGATCTGGCATGCAACCCCGGCTGGCAGAAAGGGTCCCGCGTCATACCGCCGCGTGTGGGACGCGCCCTCTCCTTCGACCAGCGGTGAGGGAAGCGGCAAACTGTCGGCATGGATCGCGAAGGTCGTCAAGATCTCCACTATCACGCAGCTGACGGTGACCTCCCAGCCATCAGGGCTCGTCTAGCCGCAGGTGACGACGCTGGTCTGGCCGACAGGCAGGGATTCACGGCACTGCACTTCGCTGCCCAGCAGTCGCAGACCGAAGCGGTCCGGGTGCTAATCGAGGCTGGTGCATCCGTCGATCCACAAGATCGGCACGGGAACACCCCGCTTTGGCGTGCAGTGTTCGACTCGCACGGTCGGACCGCGACTGTGCAAGCGCTGCTTCAGGCTGGTGCTGACCCCGACATCGCCAACAACGCTGGAGCAACGCCGCGTGATCTGGCGAGCAAGATTGGAACCGCAGAGGTCGCCGCCCTCTTCACGGAACCGGATTGATTGTCGGAAACCGTTCCCCCTCCGAGCGCCTGTGTCATTTCGCGGCATGTGGGTCAGCGCCCGCAACTTCACCCGTTCCGTTGCGCCAGCCGCTCCTCGCCAAGCCTCGGCAAGAGTTCGTCGGCCGTAACTACCGCGCGGGCGATCCTCTCCTCGGGCACCCCACAGATCCGCAGGCAGGCAGTTGCGATCGCCTGCGCCTGGGCACAGGTGATCTCGTCACCGCGGGAGCGGGTCCGGATCACCACCTCGACCACCTGGACTAGCAGCCCGCCCAGCTGGTCCACGCCCACCGTCGCGGCGACCGGGCCGCTGACGACGTCGGCACCGAGCCGACCGTACGCAGCAGTCAGCTCCCGCAGGGCAGGCTCGAACTCCTCAGAGACCTCGCTGCTCCTGACATCCGGCATCCGGTAGAGCTTGCCGATGTTGTGCGGCACCGTCGCGAGAGTGTGCGCGTCGATCAGCGCGAGCAGGTAGAGCGCTGCCTCCGGAACGTCGGCCGGACACTCCAGCTCGATCCTCTCGACCTTCTCGAGACTCGGCCGCACCGAGAGCTCGAGGAGCTCAGCGAGGATGCCGGGCTTGCCTGCAAAGTGGTAGTAGAGCGACGCCTGCCGGATCCCGCACGCCTCAGCGATCTCGCGCGTCGACGTGCCGGAGAAGCCGCGTTCGGCGAACAGACGTGCGGCATGGTCGAGTATCTCCTCCCGCGCGGGCCGCTGGGTTGATCGCGACCCGGTATGCCGCGGGCGCCCGGGACCTGTTGGCACGTTCGAAAATTGGCGGGTCATGACAGTAGGCATCGCGGATCGACGTCCTTGAGGAGGCGGATGAGGTTGACTCCCACGCTCGCTTCAGACGCGCTCAGCCGGAATGATCCGACCTCGACCACCTCCTGAACTTTTCTGCACTTTCATGGCAGGGTGATCGTCATGGCGACCATTCATGGCATCGACGCGACCGCCGCCGAACTGAACGCGCTCGCAATGACCGGCTACGGCCACTTCACCTCGATGCATGTCGACGACGGGGCCGTTCGCGGCTTCGATCTCCACCTCGAACGCCTGGTCAGCAACGCGAAGACGGTGTTCGATGCCGATCTCGACCGAGATGGCCTGGTTGCCGACATCCGTGCGGCGATCGCCGGATCAAGCGGGTCCTACACGTTGCGGGTGACGATGTACGACCCCGCGATCAACCTCGGAAACATCGGCACGGTGGCCGCGCACCCCGTTCCTCTGATCACCTCACGCCCCAGTGGCGGCGGGTCGCTGCCACCGCTGCGCGCCAAGACGATCGCCTTCCAGCGCGACACCCCTGAGGTCAAGCACGTCGGCCTGTTCAGCACGCTCCATCATCGAGTCACCGCCAAGAAGGCCGGATTCGACGACGTCCTGTTCACCGATCCGATCAACACAAACATCTCCGAGGGCAGCACCTGGAACATCGGCTTCATCGCCGCCGACAGGAACGTGATCTGGCCCGACGCACCCGTCTTGCCGGGGGTGACGATGGCACTCCTCCAAGCCGCCGGCGCGCACGACCTACGGAGTGTCCCGCTCGACCAGCTCGGCGAGATCCCGGCCGCGTTTGCAACCAACGCCAGCATCGGCGTACGTCCGATCAGTGCGATCGACAACCACAGCTTCGATCCAGATCACCCCGTGATCGCTGAGCTGCAGCGGGCCTACGCTGCAATCCCGGCCCAACGGATCTGAGGCAAACCAGACATGGCGATCGTGCCAGAGTGGTCAGGCGTCGAGCTTCGTGCCTTCAGGGTGGCAGCACGCTGGAGCCAGGCCGACCTGGCCGCCAGGCTCGAGGTCTCCGAGCGCGGCATCGCCAAGGCCGAAGCGGCCGGTTCTGGCCACAGCCTGCGACCGATCACCCAAGCCATGCTCGACGACCTCCTTCGTCAAGCCCCCTCCGACGTCCACGCCCGATTGGTCAACCTCCTAACCCGCGACGGCGAGACCACCTACCCCGTCGTAGCCGATCCCGAACCCGATCCCGTCCTGGGCGACCACTTCGTCAAACACCCACGCGACGGCAAGCTCATGGTCGAAGTCACCGCCGGCATCTACCTCGCCGGCCCCGAAGACGAACCCCGCTGGGAAGACACCTTCTGGCTCGACGCCCACCCAGTGACCGGCTCGGACTACGCCCGCTTCATCGCCGCAACCGGACACCGCGCCCCCGAGCACTGGCCCGAGGGCCGCTGCCCCATCGACCTCTACACCCACCCTGTCACTCACGTGACCTGGCACGATGCCACCTCCTACGCCGAGTGGGCAGGCAAAACCCTCCCCACCGCCGCACAGTGGGAGAAAGCCGCCCGCGGACCCAACGGCAACATCTGGCCCTGGGGCAACGAACACACCGCCGCCAAATGCAATGTCAAAGAGACCGGCCTCGGCACCACCTCCAAGGTCAGCCGCTTCCAATCCGGAATCAGCCCTGTCTACGCCTACGACATGGTCGGCAACGTCTGGGAATGGACTCAGACCACAACAACGACCGGCCGACACGAACTCAAAGGCGGAGCCTGGTCCAGCCCCCTGTTCACCGGCCGCCCCAGTACCTTCAACGACGCCGACGCGACCATGCATGACAACGACACCGGATTTCGCTGCGCCACCGTCGGGAACCCTGCGCGCTAGCGGGCTGAGCACCGCTCCCTCGCCCACAGCGCGGCGTTCCGCAGCCACTAGCCGCGCTCAGGGGCGCCCGGTTTGTTCAGGCCGTACGCAGCAGCCTGAACTCGTGCTTCTGCAGCACCTGCAGCACCAGTTTCGCCGGATAGCCGAACGCGTCCCGCCCCGCATCGGACGAATATGGCTCGATAGCGGAGACGTGGTGCCACGTCCCGTCCACGAACACCTCACAGCCTCCGGCGGCGACGATGTTGCGGTACCAGTTGACGTCCTCGCCGTACGTCAGCTCCGCGATGAAACCTTCCGGCACCCGCGCAAGCATGATCGGCGTCTCGTAGGTCTTCCCCGACTTCCGGCCCACGTGACGCACGAGCGAGAACGGCCCGTGCCCGGAACGAGCGACCCTCGTCGTCACCCTGTTGAGCGTGTTCTTCATCAACCACAGCCACTTGCGACGCATCTCAGTCTCCTATGAGTCTCAGGTTCACCATCGGCAGTCCCTCGACCTCGTGACCGACCGCCGTCTCGATCGCACCGCGCAGGCGCCGCCAGGCCTTCGGGTGTGCCTTCTGATAGCGACCCAGCACCGCAGCGGACTCCTGCTCCGAGAGTAACGTCGCCTGCGCCGCCACGCTCGTACGCTTCCCGATGCTGACGCGACATGCAGGCTCGGCCAGGAGGTTCCGATACCACTGCGCCCCGGTGCCGAATCCGCTCACCACCACGATCTCGTCCACGCTCGGCCGCTCGACGACCTCGAGGCAGACATACCGCGGGACCCCTGATCGGCGTCCGATGTGCTCGAGCATCAACATCCGGGATCCGAAGAGCCACCCGGCCCGGTGTCGATAGAGCCAGATCGGCGCACGTACGACGGCGCGGGTCCGCAACAGCCGGGACACGACCGAGTCGACCATGGACGCCACCGAACCGACCTTACTCACCGGCTTGGTCGATCCAGCCCGATCGCGCAGCGCCACGAACTACGCTCCAAGCATGGCAACGCTCCAAGACGTGGCTCGGATCATCGGTGAACTGCCGGAGGTCACCGAGGGCGAGCGCCACGGACACCCGACCTGGTCCGTACGCGGCAAAGGCTTCGCCTGGCTACGCCAGTTCAGCAAGGCCGACCTCAAGCGCTTCGGCGACCAGACCCCGCCCGATCCCCCGATCCTCGCAGTCAACACCGCCGACCTGCACGAGAAGGAAGGCGTCCTCGCTGCCGGCATCGACGGCGTCTTCACCATCGAGCACTTCAACAACTACCCCGCCGTGCTCATCGAGCTCAGCGTCATCGCCCCAGGAGACCTCCGCGATCTTCTGGTGGATGCCTGGCTAGCCGCCGCTCCGGCCGAGCTGGTCGAGGCGTTCGACGGCTGAGGCACTGAGTCGAACGACGATCGACTGTTCTCGGCATCGAAGCCTAGCTGTCGCCAATCACTTCTGACCTCATCGCATCTAGCAGGGCCGATTGCGCATCGTCGAGCTCTATCAATCTCCCGGTCAGTTCGGCGTCCAGCGAGTCTCGTCCAGCGGCCAACTCCGCGAGTGGCTTCGGGTCAGGGGAATCGACACCTGAGACGAGCTCAAGGGTTTCAAGTTGCGCGCGGAGACGTCCCGCGGTCGCGTGGACGCGCCCGGCGGCCGCAAAGAAGCTGTGACGAAGGTGCTTGACGCGATCAGAGACGTAGAGCTCCCATTGCTCGGGCCTGGGCTCCGGCCAGTTCTCGTAGTCGACTTCCTCGGCGCCTCCATGCCGACCTTGCTCCGCCTGAAGTCGGGAAGCTAGGGACACGGCTCGAACCCACTGCAGGGTCACCTCGTACGTCCCGCGCCTGGCTTCGTGCGCCGCTTGGAACTTGAGTTCCTGCAACTTCCGACGGTACGACCACCGAGCTCCTAGCCACGTTGTGACCGACCCCGCTAAGAGACCTAGCAACGTCGTCAGCAGCACTTCGGAGAGGTTCATCGACTAGCTCCTATCGTGACCGCCGCGTGGGTCAGGATGGCCTTAGCGCTCTCAAGTGCTAGGGCCAGGATGCGCACTCCGAGCACCTCGTTCGCGCGGCCGAATCCTTGCGTCGGCGAGGCCTGCCCATGGTCACGTCAATCGCGTCGAGATCCGTGGAGCCACGTGCTCGATCGCCCAAGTTGGGGATCCCTGGTCCCCCGGTCTGAGAGGACACTGGCCCTAAGGGGAGTCCTTTGAGACGAGGAGCCGAGGATGAGTCGCCAGATGACCATCACGATCCACGATCCTGATGTGGAGCGTCTCGATGAGCTCAGTTCGGTCTTGCGCCGGGAGTTGCTGGACCTCGGCGTCGATGATGTCGAACGCGCGAGCGCGGGCGAGGCGCCTGCTGGCACCCGTGGCATCGACGTCGCGGCCATCGGGGTTCTGCTCGTGGGCTTCCAGGAGTCGCTGGTCGCCGTGACCGCCATCGTGGGGGTGATACGGGGGTGGATGTCCTCTACTCGCGGGGCCAACGCGGTCGAGCTCACCATCGGCGACCAAACACTCAAGATCGACTCGGCGTCGCGGGAGCAGCAAGATCGACTCATCGATGAGTTCGTCGCAGCGCTGCACGGGTCAGGGAAGCCGGAACCACCTACGTCCTCACCGGTGCCATGACCGCGGGTCGGCGCAGCGCACTGGTGGTCGCGAACGACACTTACGACGACCAGCGGTTGAGCAGGCTTCGCGCGCCCGCCACCGACGCCGAGCAACTGGCACGCGTGCTCCGGAACGCCGAGATCGGGGGCTTTGAGGTCGAGGTGTCACTCAACGAGCCGGAGCATGTGGCCCGACGCAAGGTCTCTCGGTTCTTCGATGACCGCGGGCCTGACGATCTCCTCCTGCTGCATCTTTCGTGCCACGGGGTGAAGGATGAGGACGGGAGGCTCTACTTCGCTACGCCGGACACCGAGATCGACCACCTGGACGCCACGTCCCTGCCTGCCGACTACGTGAACAGGCAGATGACGAGGAGTCGATCCCGGCGCATCGTGCTGTTCCTGGACTGCTGCTACAGCGGCGCGTTCGCGCGCGGGATGATGAATCGCGGCGACGAGCGCATGGACATCATGGAGCGTTTCGATGGCCGCGGGCGGATCGTGCTTACGGCGTCGAGCGCGATGGAGTACTCATTTGAGGGCGACCAACTCGCCGGCCAGGGCAAGCCGTCGGTGTTCACCTCGGCTCTGGTCGAGGGTCTGGCCACCGGCGAGGCGGACCGGGATCGTGACGGTTTCGTGTCAGTCGACGAGTTGTACGACTTCGCCTTCGACCGGGTGCGGACCGCCACGCCGTCGCAGACTCCGGGCAAGTGGGTCTTCGACGTGCAGGGCGACTTCTACATCGCCCGCAGCAACCGCCCACCTGAACCGGTGGACCTGTTGGCCGACCTGCGTGGTGCCATCTCGAGTCCGTTCACCAATGTGCGTCTCGGCGCAGTGGAGGAGCTGGCCGCGTTGCTGGACGATGCGGACTCCGCTCGCGCCGCTGCGGCCCGCATGGCGCTGGACGACATGGCTGAGCATGACAAACAGTCTGTCGTGCGAGGGTCGGCCGAACGAGCTCGCAGGCCCGCCGAGGCCCCGCCCGAACCGACACCGGCCGCCCCGGAGCAGCCGACAGTCGTGCCGCCCCTACCGGACACATCCACACCGGCGGCTGAAGCCGCTGTCGCGCGCGAGCCCGAGCACAGCCCGCGGCCGGTGGCAGCGACCGAGCCCCCGCCGCCCGCGTGGGTGCCGGCCGTCGCGTCAATAGCTGCCGTGGGGCTCCTGGCTGCGATTCCGTTGCCGTTGCTGGCCGAGACCCCGTCGTCCTGGGACTCGTTCGCGGTCGTTGCGCCCTTCGAGGCAGCGCTTGCCGCCCTTGCTCTCCTCCTCGCTGCGTTCCGGCTCCGCCTTCAGCAGTTGGCCACCGCCGACGCGGCAGGACTGTTCATCGTGGTCGGGGTCCTCATGGGCGCCGCCGGTATCGGGCTGGCGAAGTTCTCCCTCGAGGAAATCGGCGCGATCGGTGTTGTTCTGAGTCTTGTTGTCGTGTGCGGCGGGGTGGGGGCTGTCGTGGCAGGCCGGGCGTGCTTGAGCGTGTCATCGAGGGATCGCGACCTTGGTCCTGTCGAGCCCATCTGGCTTATATCGGCCATGGCGGGCGCTGGACTGGCCACCCTCGCGCTGTTCATCCCCTACGACGGCTTCAGCTCGTTCTGGACCGAGGTCGAGGAAGGCGCAAGCGCCGAGTTCATCTTCGAGCCAGTGGCAGTGGTCGGTTGCCTGGCCGTCGGCTTGCTGTCTCTTTCCTCCCGGCGCCGGTTCGCCACCGCCGTCCTGATCTCTGCCGGTGGCCTCACCGCAGTCCACTACATCGGGGTCGTCATAGCGGCTTGGCAGGCGATCGGCGAGGAAGGCGAGGTGCGTGCCGCCGGGTGGCTCGGCATTGCCGGGGGCCTGCTGATCGCCTTCGCCGCATGGCAGGTCCAGCAGACACTGACACGGGGCGGCGCGGTGATAGAACGGAGCTAGGCACCCGAGACGGGAGACAGGACATGCCAGGTCGAGTCAGGGTCGGCAGCGTGGCGGACTTCGCCGATGGGAAGCTGCACGCCGTAGATGCGGCGGGGACGTCGATCGTGGTCGGTCTCGCCGGAGACTCGTTGTGCGCGGCGCGCAACCGCTGTCCCCACCTGGGCTTCTCCCTCACCGCGGGGCCAGGTGGTCTGAGGTACGCCGACGGCCAGGTCGTCTGCCCGTGGCACAACTCCCGCTTCGACCTCGCGTCGGGCGAGAACCTCGACTGGACGCCCGGGTTCGCCGGGAGGGACATGCCCCGCTGGTCGCGGAGGATGATCGCGCTCGGCAGGAAGCCGTCGCCGCTGACTACGTACGACGTCATGATCGAGGGCAATGACGTGTACGTCGAGCTCTGAAGAGAGCTGTTCAGCACCATCATGATGGGCCGGGGTGCGCTGGCCCGAGGTAGGCCCGGGACCCGACGAAAGGGCTATTGCATCCTCGCGCCGGAAGGCGTAGGCAGGGAATCAACCGGCAGTGCCGGACCGGGCGCTGCCCTGTCCCGAGAGGAGTGGGCCGTGTACGCACGCTCCACAACGTTCCAAGGCAGGCCCGCCAACATCGACGCGGGCATCGCGTTCATCAACACCGAGGCCGGGCCCATGCTCGACCAGATCGAGGGCTGTCGCGGTCTCTCGCTGCTGGTCGACCGCGAGACCGGACAGTGCATCGCAACGAGCTCCTGGGAGGACGAGGCGGCCATGCGCGACAGCGATGAGCGGCTCCGCCCGCTCCGCGACCGCGGGCGAGACATCCTGGGCGGCCCCATGCAGGTCGACGAGTGGGAGATCGAGGTCATGCACCGCACCCACCACGGCGAGTGCTGCCGAGTCAGCTGGGTCCAGGGCGACCTCGACGCCATGACGGAGACCTTCCGCGTCGGAATCATGCCCGAGCTCGAGCGGACTCCCGGATTCTGCAGCGCCAGTCTGCTCCTGAACCGGTCGAGCGGCCTGGGCTGCGCGACCACAGCCTGGGAGACCCGCGCCGCGATGGAGGCCAGCCGCGCGTCGACTGACGAGATGCGCAAGCGGGCCGCCAGCGACGCGGGCGGCACGATCGTCGACGTACACGAGTTCGACCTCGCCTACGCGCACCTGCACGTCCCCGAGATGGCCTGAGGACCTCCTCAGCCGGCCGAGCCCATCCGCGGGCGGGCTCGGCCATGACCATGGGCATTCCTCGGATCACAGGTCGATCTCGCGCCCGACGCCAGCCTGCTACTGCGTCGGTAACGCCAAATCCTGAGTGCCGAAGGGGTTGATCGCGCCAGCACGTCGGCGCATGCTCGGAGAAGGAGGTTGCGATGAAGCCCTCACGCATTCCCGACGGCATCCCGGTTCTGTCACGTGGTCGGCATCGAACGCCACGACGCGGCGCATGCTTCATGGAGCTCGCCTCGGTACTCGCCGGTGAGCGGTGGAGCGATCATCCCTCCTGCACTCATCCCTTGCTCGCGGATCTGGCAAGGCTGGTGAACGATCACACCAGCGACGACGGACGCCAGCAGCTGGTGCCACTCATCCCCTCGGTCGTGGGCCGGCGCGGGAACGACCGGACATGGCTCACGGTCGCGGTGGCGGTAGCGGCGCAGACCATCCTCGACGTCCCCGAAGGGACGCAGCGCGCGCTGGCAGCTGGCCTGCTTCAAGCTGAACGCTTGTGCGCGGAGGCCGAACCCGACTTGGCGGCCACCCGGCGGGATGCCCAGTTAGCCCTCGGGATGGTCCCTGGCGCGGTTGCCTGGGTCGATCGACTTCGGATCAGACGCCGGATCGACGCAAAGACCTTCGCCAAGCGTTCCGCGCCGACGATGGTCAGGTGCGCCGTCAACGGGGTCGTGGCGAGCGCCAGTCCCGACCGTGACAGACGGCTAGCCGCTTTGCTCGAGGCCGGCATCGCGGCTTGTGCCGCACCAGACTCCGAGAGCGACGCACCTACTTCGGGTCGGCTGGCTCAGGCAGTGCCGACCAGCCCGCACTAGTTCGCTCCCAGCGGGCGCGACTGGGAGCGATCAGTGACGTGCGACGGCAGCATCCGTCAGACTGATCGTCGCCACCTCTTCGATCTCGACCGGCTGGTCGCCGCGGACGCGATGGATCTTCACCACGACTTCGGTGGGTGAGGTCTCGAACTCGAGGAAGTGCTTGAAGAACGGGGGCTCGTCGAGGGAGTAGATCTCGGAGACGAACTTCTGGATCGGCCCGAACGGCGGGTTCAGTCCGGGGAAGGCGATCTGCGCCCGACGTCTGGTCCGCCGGCCGACGCCCTCGACCAGTGCCGCTTGGCCACCCTCCTGCTCGGCCTCGATGATGGCCGTCGCGTCCGCCTCGCTGATGAAGTCGTAGTGCGTCGGGCCGCCCGGGCGATAGCGGGGACTCACCCACGCCTTGGGGTCCACGATCAGCGAGTACGCACCGATGAACACCAGGTGGGCGAGGAGGGCGGCGGCGCCGATGGCGACGGCGGTGAAGACGGCCGCGCCGACCGCCATGGCCGGCCACCACGTCCTGAGCTCGTTCGCGAGCCGGCCGGGCGCCTCGAAACCGGGCATGTCGAGCAGGCCCGGCACCGCCGCCCCCAGCAGGAGCAGCCCGAGGGCGAGGACGGCGAGGACCAGCAGCGGCATGTACAGGCGCTCGTGCTCCCGACGCACCCAGTCGATGACCAGCATGCCGATCACAGTCACCGTGATCAGCGCCGGCAGGGCGAAGGCGGCCCGCATGCAGGCGGAGTCGACGGCGTCGGCAACCCACGCCCAGAGCACCAGCGTCACCGGCGCCGCGAGGAAGACGAGGGGCTGAACCAGCCAACGCCGCCAGCGGAGCCACGCTTGCGCCCGGCGTACGGGCTCAGCGTGCAGGCGGCGGGTGAGGAGGCCCGGGGCCAGGATGGCCGCCAGCACCACCACGGCGATCACCGCCAACGGCACGAGCCCGAGCAGGCCGCTGAGGAACAGCAGGGTCAGGCCCTCGCCGCTCATCACGCGCAGCATCTCGCCCGCCACGACGGCGGCCTGGGCGAGCACGGCCCACACCACCGAGCGCTCGAGCCAGCTCGCGGCCCGCGCGCCGTTCACGGTGGTGACGATCCGTTTCCGCCACCCGATGATCGCCAGGACGGCGTACAGGTCGACCGCGACGACGAGGACCCAGGACACCGTACGTCCCTCGTCCGAGCCGCCCGCGTCCAAGACCATCGGCAGCAGCGCCAGGATCACGAGAGCCGCCAGCACGCACCCGAACGCGACGTGATGCCAACCGGGCACCCGCTCGACGGGGCTCCACCACCTCGACCACCGCACGCACCAGGCGTTGAGGCAGATCCACAGGGTGCACGACCCGAACAGCACCAGCAGCTCTCCGGCCGCATCCGGCAGGTAGTGGTACAGGAACAGCGTCGCCAGCACCCCCGCGACCAGCGCTTCGAGACGCAGGAGCAGGCGGCGTACGAAGTGACTGCGCCCGGGACGCTGCGGCATCAGGTGCAGCAGCATCAGCGCGATCATCGCGGCGATGGCCACACCCCCGGACCCGGTGCCGGCGAGCGAGTGACCCAGGACCACTCCCCCGCCGAACAGCACGACGGTCAGCAGCAGCCGCCAGATGCTGGGGACCAGCTGCTGGGCGAAGTACGACAGGGACTCGGCCGAGCGCGGAAAGAGCTTGGTCGGCCGGAATCGCAGGTCGCTCCGTGCGTCCGCGGTGGCCGTCCGGATGGGATGGGTGGCGTGGGTGTACGCGCCGCCACCGCCGCTGACGATGTGCCACAGGCCGTCGCGCGAGCTGTCCGCCACCGTCGGGTCGTACAGCTGGAAGTTGTGCGTGTCGCCGCCCACCGTCGCGACGTAGCCGCGCTTCTCGTCGGCCACGATGTCGTACACGGTCTCGTCAGGGCTTCCGGACACCCTTCCCTTCCGGCGCTCACCGTTGACGAACAGCGGCTTGCCGGTCATCAGGATCTTCGGATTCTCACCGCCGAGCGAGCTCAGCCAGGCGAACTGCCGGCCGTCGATGGTCCCGTCGATGCCGGTGTCGATGCACACCAGGTCCACATGCTTTGTCTTGATGACGAAGTACGGCGCCGGCTGCAGCGTGGCTTCCGGTGCCGGCGTGCCGTCCGAGGCTGGTTCCCCCCACCGCGCCGGGGCGGACCTGTCCGATGGCTCGCTCGGTGTGCGCCACATGATGCGGCCGAAGCGGTCCCGGATCAGCTGCCATCGCCCCAGCGGCTCCCCGAACGACGGCGCCAAGACCTCGCTGGGCCAGGTCGGTGGCGCGTCCGCCGGATAGAGGAACTGGTGGGCGAAGCCGTAGAGGCCGTCGTACCAGTCGTGATTGCCCGGCATCGCGTAGACCGGGACGTCCTCCGGAAGCGCGAACCTGTCCCGTACGTCAGCGGGCGCCTTGAGGCCCTCGACCCGGTTCGACCGGTACGGCTTGTAGAAACCGTCCACGTAGTCGTTGACGTTGCCGGACGGGTAGATCACATCGCTCAGGACGAGCACGAAGCCGGCCTGTTCCGCGGCTCGCGCCAAGGCGGGCGCGACGACGTACTGCGACGCGTCCTGCTCGCCGGTGTCGCCGATGACCAGGAACCTCGAGACCTCGGAGCGGTCGATCGTCGGCTCGTCCGACTTCGTCCAGCGCGCACGCAGGTCCTCGACGAGCCCCTGCGTCCCGCGTCCCAAGACGTCGTTGACCGAGTCGATGAGGGTGCGCGCGGCGATCCAGGAGAGGCTGTCCCACTTGGTCGGGTCGTTCTGCAGATAGTCCCGCGTGCGAGCCCAGTCCTCGCTCCCGGTCTCGGTGTCATCGCCCAGAGTCATGGACATCCCCTTTGCAGGACGGACCGGCCGCCGGACCCGCGCGACCGCATGCAACAGGTGTAGACAGATCCCGGCACGGCGCGACGGTAGCGCAAGCCAGCTACCCAAGACGCGGTAGTGGCCCTATTCCTTCACCCGCTTGGTCTCGTACGCCCACATCGCGACCTCGACGCGGTTGCGGGCGCCGAGCTTGTTCATCAGCGCGGCGACATGGGACTTCACCGTGCTCAGGGTGATGTTCAGCTCCTTGGCGATCTCGGCATTGGTGCGGCCGCGCGCGACGGTGAGCAGGACCTCCTCCTCGCGCTCGGTGAGCGGCTCGATCGGCTGGGCCGGCGGGGTGGCTCGCTCCAGGCCGGCTAGCGTGGTGAGGAGGCGGCGGGTGATGTTGGGCGAGATGAGCGCGTCGCCGTTCGCGGCTGCGTGGATCGCCTGGACCAGCAGCTCGGGGCCGGCGTCCTTGAGGAGGAAGCCCCGGGCGCCGGCCTTGAGAGCACCATGGACGTACTCGTCGAGGTCGAAGGTCGTGATGACCACGATGGCGAGGGGGTCCTCGACGCCGGGGCCGGCGAGCCGGCGGGTGGCCTCGACGCCGTCGATGCCGGGCATCCGGATGTCGAAGAGGCAGACGTCGGGACGCAGCTCGCGTGCCACGGCCACAGCCTCGTGACCGTCCGTGGCCTCCCCGACGACCTCGATCCCTGGCTGCGCGTTGAGGATCATCGTCAGGCCGGTACGAACCAGGAGCTGGTCGTCGGCGACCACCACCCGGATGGTCATCGCGAGACCTCGCGCGGCAGGGTCGCCTCGACGGTCCAGCCACCAGCCGGGTCCGGCCCGGCCTGGCACACGCCGCCGAGGAGCTTGGCCCGCTCCGCCATCCCGAGCAGGCCATAGCCCACGCTGGCCGGAGGGCGGGTCGCTTCTCCGTCGTCGTGCACACGCAACCGTACGACGCCGGCCTCGCCCCGGACCTCCACACTGACCCTCGTGGGGTAGAAGGCGTGCCGGATCGCGTTGGTGACCGACTCCTGACAGATCCGGTACACCGACATCTCGACCGGCTGCGGCAGGTCGGAGAGATCGCCCACGCACTGCACCTCCACCAAGGGGCTCATCCGGGTCAGCTCGTCCAGGTCGCCGATGCCCCGCTGCGGTGCGTACTCGACCGGCGCTGCGTCGGCCGCCTCGCCATCGCGGAGCACCCGGACCATCGTGCGCATCTCGGACAACGTCTGGGAGGCCTCGGCCTCGATCACGGCCAGTGCCTTGACGGCCGCGGCCGGGTCGGTGGCCGCCACCGCCCTCCCTGCCTGCGCCTGGATCGCGATGGCGGAGACATGGTGCGCGACGGTGTCGTGCAGCTCGCGGGCGAGCTCACCGCGCTCGAGCGTACGGACCTGCTGGACCTCGCGCTGGCGCGCGACCGCGCGGTAGCGCATCGCTGCCCCCAGGGCGAAGGACGCGACCACCACGGTGGCGCCGCCGATCAGGTCCCCGAAGGTCTCGGTCGCGGCGAGTCCCAGAGTCACCGGCACAGCGACGATCGCCGTACCGATCAGAGCCTCGCGTCCCGACGCCCAGCGGTAGAGGGCGTAGGGCAGCATCAGGACGCAGACCATGGTGTAGAGCCCCGCATCGACGACGTCGTCGACGATCAACGGGATGTGCAGCACCATCGCGCCGCCGAAGCCGACCGCGGTCGCCAGGAGCGGATGCGTACGCCGCCAGAGCAGGGCCGGGATCACCACGAGCGCGACCACGGTGGCCAACGCCCGCCACGGTACGTCGGGGCGGAAGATCGCCTCGACCGCGGCCGTGACCAGCAGCGCGCCTACCAGGGCCCAGTCCCACCACGCCCGCGCCGGCGGGTCCGGGGCACGGGGCTCGGCCAGGACTGAGCGGACGAAGGCGGTCACCACCCCTCGACCCTAGCGAGCGGACAGCCTCGCCGTACGGGGCACAAGCACGAGCGTCTCCTCGTACTTTCGGCCGAGGAGCCCACTGCTCCTTGGCCCGATGTGGATCGCTCCTCGCCCGGCCACGGTAGAGACATGTCTGAACTCCTCTACCGGCTGGGCCGGTCCGCCGCGACCCGTCCCTGGACCGCCATCGGCGCCTGGGTCGTTCTCGCGCTCGTCGTCATCGCCTCCTCCGCCGCCTTCGGGCGCGAGCTCGAGGAGAGCTTCGAGGCCCCCGGCCTCGACTCCTACCAAGCCGCGGAGCTGCTCGCCGAGGCCCAGGCCGACGAGGGCGGCGTCACCGCCCACGTCGTGCTCCAAGCGCCGGACGCCACGACGCAGGTGGTGCCTGTGGAGGCGGCCCTCGCCGAGCTCCCGCACGTGCAGGGCACGACGAGCAGCGTCTCGCAGGACGGCGATATCGCGCTCGTACGGGTGCAGTACCCGGCGATCGAGCACCTCGAAGCCTCTGACCTGGACAACCTCAAGGAGGCCGTCGCCGACCTGCGTGAGGATTCGTCGCTGACGCTGGAGACCGGCGGCGACCTGTTCTTCGCGTTCGAGGAGGCCCCCACCGGGCTCGGCGAGGTCGCGGGGATCGTGGTCGCGATGATCGTCCTGCTGATCGCCTTCGGCTCCTTCGTCGCCATGGGGCTGCCGATCGGGATGGCGCTGTTCGGCCTGGTCGTCGGCATCACCTCGATGAAGCTGGTGACGTACCTGATCGACATCCCGGCGTGGGCGCCTGAGCTCGCGGCCATGGTCGGTCTCGGCGTCGGCATCGACTACGCGCTCTTCCTGGTCACCCGGCACCGCGAGAACCTGGCTGCGGGGATGGCGGTCCCCGAAGCGGTGGGCCGCGCCCTGGCGACCGCGGGACAGGCGGTGATCTTCGCCGGCGGCACGGTCGTGGTGGCGATCCTGGGGCTGCTCGTCGCGGGGATCCCGTTCGTGACCGGCGGCGGGGTCGCCATCTCCGCGATGGTGCTCGTGATGGTGCTCGCCTCGGTCACCCTGCTGCCGGCCCTGCTCGGACTGGCCGGGCACCGGATCAACGGACGCCGGCGACGGGGCGCGGACGGGGCGCGCCGGCCCAACCATCGACCCAGCACGGGTTGGTACCGGTGGGGCGCTCACGTGACCCGCAACGCGACCGCGTACCTCGTCGGAGCAGCGGTCCTCATGATCGCCCTGGCCGCACCCGTGCTCGCGCTCGACCTGGGCTTCCCCGACGACGGGACCAAGCCCGAGTCGAGGACCGAACGCCGCGCCTACGACCTGATCGCCGACGGATTCGGGCCCGGGGCCAACGGGCCTCTGGTGATCGCCGTCGACATCTCGCAGGACAAGTCCGTCGTGGCGCCGCTGGCCGAGGCGGTGGCCGCCGACCCGGGCATCACCGCGGTCGGCGAACCGGCCATCGATGACTCCACGGGCGTGGCCACGCTGGTGGCGCAGCCGACCACGTCGCCCCAGGACGTCGCCACGCAGGAGACCGTCTTGAGGCTGCGTGGCGATGTCATCCCGGCCGTCCTCGACGGCAGCTCGGCGACCGCCCACGTCGGCGGACAGACCGCCACTTTCGCCGACCTCGGCGACCGGGTGCAGGAGCGGATGCCGCGCTTCGTGGCGGCCGTGCTGCTGCTGTCGTTCCTCCTGCTCGCCGTGCTGTTCCGGTCCGTGCTGGTGCCGCTGAAGGCGGTCGTGCTCAACCTGCTGAGCGTCGGTGCGGCGTACGGCGTGCTCGTCATGGTCTTCCAGTGGGGCTGGGCCGCCGACCTGATCGGCGTGGAGTCGACGGTGCCCATCGTATCGTTCATCCCGCTGTTCATGTTCGCGATCCTGTTCGGGCTCTCCATGGACTACGAGGTGTTCCTGCTGTCGCGGGTGCGCGAGCAGTACCGCCGCCACGGCGACAACACCCGCGCCGTCATCGAAGGCATCGCCGGCACCGGTCGCACCATCACCGCAGCCGCGCTGATCATGGTCGCGGTCTTCTCGGGCTTCGTCCTCGGCAGCGACCCGGTGGTGAAGATGATGGGCGTGGGCCTGGCCACAGCAATCTTCCTCGACGCCACCGTCGTACGCCTGATGCTGGTCCCCGCGACCATGAAGCTTCTGGGCAACGCGAACTGGTGGCTGCCGCAGTGGCTGAATCGGCTCCTCCCGGAGCTCGACTCCGCCCCGGTGGAAGAGCCGGTGGAAGTGGGAAGCCCCCAGATTGGCGTATAGCAACACGTCCAGGCCGGACTGATGATGAAAGTGCAAGCCCACACGACATCTCGGCCTTCCTGGCCATTCGGTTCGGTGCCACGGCAGGTCAGGTCAGGGGCATCGAAGACGGAAGGAACAGAGGTCATGAAGCTGTTGATGAAGAGCTGTGCCATCGCGGCGGGGCTCGTGCTGGCCGGAGCCGGTGCCGCGAGCGCGGCAGAGGTGAACGGCAACGGCGACGACATCCCCGCGCCGGACCGCGCCTCCTCGGAGTGCGTGTTCTCGGGCCAGGACACCGCAGACGCCATCGAGGGCAACCCTCCAGGTTTCGATGACGACGCGCTGGGCGAGCGCGGCAACCAGAGCCCGGGAGGCAACGACCGCTACCACGGGGTGCAGAGCTACGGCATCTTCGTACGCGCCGGACTCAAGGAGTTCGTGCCGTCACCCGGCGAGGCATGCAGGGGCAACTGACACCCCCAGCAACGCGGGATCACATCTGTCCGGCTGGGCGAGGCAACGCTCAGGGTGCCTCGCCCAGCCGCTCGCACGTGTCGTCGCTCAGCTGATGCCGAGCATGGCAACATCCAGCTCGGGCAGGCTGGACATCTCCGTGGCGACCTCAACCGCGCGGGCTCCGACCGTGTCAGAGGCCATCGTCTCGGCGACGAGCATCCGCAACCTGTCCACCTCACCGTCCTGAGGAACGTGGAACGCGGCGCCTCCGGAGTCGACCAGGGCGGTCCCCAAGCCTGCCTTCATGACGACGGCGCCGTTCGCGCCCTGATCGGCGAAGAGGGGCACGATCACCTGCGGGACGCCGGCGCCGAGGGCGTCGAGCACCGTTCCCGAGCCGCCGTGGTGGACGATCACCGCCGCACGGGAGAGAACCTCGGCGTGCTCGGCCCAGGTTTCGATCCGTACGTTCGGGGCGGCTGCGATCTGTGCGGGGTCGAGGTCGCGGCCGACGGTGAAGACGGCGTCCACCGGAAGCGCGCCCAGGACCTCGACGACGATGTCGAACCACGGCCGCATCGGCGGCATCGTGGGCGCGACGGTGCCGAGGGTCGCGTAGACGAAGCTCGGATCGACCTCACGCGTGCGGGGCTCGCCGATCCGGTATCGGGCCGTGGCGGCGAACGGCGAGGGGTCGAGGCTGGCCGGGAACCTGGTCAGGATCGGCGACTCGACGATCTCGCGGTGCAGGCCTGACCGCCAGTCCTCGAGGACCGGCGCCGCCACGCTTTCGAAGAACGCGATCTCCGAGCACAGGCTGACGCCGAGCCGTACCTGGGGAACGCCCGCTTCGGCGGCCGCCAGTGCCGATGCGTACTCAGCGGGATCTCGCAGCACCAGGTCCGGGCGGAGATCGTCGATCGCTGCGCGCACTGCCGGGATCATCGCCCCGGAGTTGATGCGCGCGAAGAGCTCCCGCAGCACCAGATCCCGCGCCACCTCCATCGGCGATTCGGCCACTCGCTGCCAGATCGGTGCGACCGACGCGGGGTCAGGCGCGGCGCCCTCTCGGAAGTCGAACCCCTTCGCGGCCGCCGCCAACCCGGGCGGCCCCACCACGGTGACCTCGTGCCCCTGGCCGGCGAGGCGCTTCAACCAAGGCTTCATCGGGTTGAAATGGCCGGCGCCCGCCGTCGATACCCCCAGGATGCGCATGCTGCGCACTGTGCCTGCGCCGGCCGGACCCGGCAAGCGCCTTGTCCCCACATTGCCCAGACGACGGTACGTCCGGGGCGCTCATGACGTGCCGACCGGGCACCACCAGTCGGGGATCGTGGGGCTGGTGTGGCCCTCGAGCAGGCCGGGATCCGCGAGCACCTCGTCGCGATGCATCCCGGGCACGATCCGGAAGTCGATCGACCCCGGCTCGCTCACCAGCGCGAGCACCCTCCACAGGGACCGGGCGTAGTTCTCGGCGAGGTCTGCTCCGTCCCACTCGTAGAAACCCCGATAGCGCCCCTGCTCGTCGGCGGCGAGCCAGAGCTTGGAGACGAATCCGGGGAACCCCACGAACAACGGGGTGTTCAGCCAGCTCTCCCACCGGAACAGCAGGTGGCCGCGACCCCGGACCCGGCGGAGCCGGAAGCACACCACCAGAACGCACGGCTCGGCAGGTGGCAGTGCGACCGCGGTCTCTCGGTACACCTGACCGGTGGTCCCGTCGGCGAACCGGAGTCGGCGCCCCACGTTGACGCGCGGCCAGTGCACGACCCCCGTGGCCAGCATTCGCGCCGAAGCGACGACACAGCGAGCCACCGCACGCCACGCCTTCGTGGCTGGCAGCGGTCCTGCTCGAGAGCCGTCGCGGTCAGATCTCGGCTCGTTCGTGCTCATCGGCGGATCCTCTCGTCCGAAGGGTGGCGACCTGGTGCTTCCAGGCAACCCGACGGCGTCGCGGCCGACGAGGGGCCTTCGTCCTCGCACTCGGTGACGGACGCCCTCGGACCATCGGACGGGGCCGGCCCTTCCGACCGTTCAGGCACTCAGGAGCAACGCGCCGTCGGGCACCGTGGTCCAGCCCTGCGCCTCGGACAGCTTGCGGGCGCTGCGTCTGAGCACATCGAGACCGGGATGGTCGAGATCCGCGCGCCAGCGCATCGTCCAGGGAAACAGCGCGACGGGATCGACGAGCGGACGCGTGACGATGCCGTCGAGCGGCGCCTGGCTCTCCAAGGCGAGCCCGGGCGCACCGTGCAGCCGCAGGTGCGCGGCGAGCTCGGCGCCGCCGAGGACATGGGGATGCCCGTCCCCCGGGTCCACGCCGAACGGCGCGAGGAGCTGAGCCATCGCCCGGGCCCATGCGGGAGTCACGTGGTCGCCGGAGCGCGTGCACACCCGGGCCGTACGGAGAGCCTCGAGCGGTACGGCGTCGAGCACGGTCAGCTCGTGATCGTCGGGGAGCAGCACGATGACCCGCTCATGACGGACCGCCTGCGCACGCGGGGCCGAGACGCCCTGTGGGGTGGCACCGAAGCCGACGTCGGCCCCGACCACCGTGTCCGCGGATCCGCCGCCGTAGCGGACGATGAACTCGATGTCAGGGGCCGTACGCCGAGCCGCGTCCAGGACACGAGCAGGCGTCGTTCCCGGCGCGACGGCGTCGATGACCAGGCTGCCGGTGTCGGCACGCAGGTCGCGTACGGCGCGGTCGTGCAGCGCGATGAGCTCGCGGGCTCGGTCCAGGAGACGCCGGCCCTCCGGCGTGAGTGCGACGCGGCGCGAGGAACGGTCGAGGAGGCGGACGCCCGCGGCGTCCTCGAGCCGGCGTACGTCTCGGCTGAGCGCCTGCTGGGCGATGAAGAGCCGGTCGGCCGCGCGCCCGAAGTGCAGCTCCTCCGCGACCGCCACGAAACGGCGCAGGAGCCTGATCTCGAGGTCGCCTGCCACGGGCCCATTCTGTCCGGTCGGCGAACGTGGCGAGGGCGGATCGACAACAGAAGTGCGTCGATCCGCGCTGCACCGGTGTTGGACGCGCATCCGAGGCCGCGAGCAACCTGGAGGCATGTCCTCGTCGAGCCCCGCGCCGGAGAGCCCGTGCGTGATCACCGCGCTGCACGGAGGAGTGGGCATGCTCACCGCGGTCTGGGGCGCGGGGCTTCCCGTCCTCGACGCCCGAGTCGGTCTCGGCCCCACTCGACTCGGGCTCCTGCTCCTCACCCTCGCGCTGGGCGCGGCGATCGCGATGCCGTTGGCGGGACACCTCGCCCACCGCTGGAGCGACGCCACCGTGCTCCGCGTCGCCCTCCCCACGGCTGCGCTCCTCCTCGCCACGATCAGCGCGATGACTGCCGCCGAGCCGATGATCGCCCTCGCCGCCGTCTTCGGCCTCTGCTGCGGCGCCATCAACGTCGGGCTGACCTCGCAGGCGACGGCGGCCGAGCGCGCAGCGGGACGACCCGTGATCGCCCGGATGCACGGATGCTGGACGCTCGGCGCCGTCCTGGGATCGTCCGCACTGGCGGCCGCGCTGCGTGCCGGCGGGGACAGCCTCCTGCTCCTGCCCGCCGCCGCACTGAGCGCCGGCGCCCTGCTCGCTCTGCTGGCGCTGCGGCTTCCGGCCGGCCGCGCCGGCATCGAGCCGGGCACCGCCGCGAACGCGGCAGCTTCTCAGGGGCCGACGCGCGCGCTGAGCCCCATACTCATCGGCGCCGGTGCTGTGGCCGCTGCCGCCTTCGTGGTGGAAGGCGCGGCCACCGACTGGGCGGGGATCCACACCACTCGCGTCCTCGGCGCCGAACCGGCCGCCGGAGCGACGATGTACGCCGCCTTCTTCGCTGCGATGACCGTGGTCCGCTTCGCGGGAGACCGTCTGCGCGGCACGGTCGCCGCACCGATCCTGGTGGCGGCGGCCGCCGGGGTGACGCTGCTCGGATTCGTACTCGTCCTCCTCTCCCCCATCGTCGCGGAGGGTGCGCGGGTCGTGGTCGCCGCCGGAGGATGGGCGCTCGCCGGCGCGGGCACGGCCCTCGTCTGGCCGATCGTGATCGGCAGCCTGGGCGCGTCCCGGATCGATCCGCGGCGGCTCTCGGTCGTCACCACGATCGGATATCTCGGCGGGTTCGTGGGGCCGGTCCTCATCGGCGGGCTCGCCGCAGGGGTAGGGCTGGCCGGCGCGATGGTGCTACCCGCCGCGCTCACCGTCCTGCTCGCGGCCGCCGCGCCGCCCCTCGTCTCCAGGCTCCTGCGCCTGGCCCCGACCCGACCATCACCGACACCGACACCAAGGAGAACGCCATGTACGCACCCGTCCAGATCGACCTGCCCGAAACACGCCTGAGCTACGAGCTACGCGGATCCGGGCCCACCATCGCGCTCGTCGGGTCTCCGATGACCGCCGAGGAGTTCGCCCCGCTCGCCGAGGCGCTCGCCGCCGACCACACCGTCCTCACCCACGACCCGCGCGGCCACGGCGGGAGCGTTCTGGCCGATCGGTCCGTCGGCTCCACACCCGAGCAGCGCGCGGACGATCTCGCCGAGCTCGTACGCCGCACGGGCCTCGGCCCCGTCGCCATCCTCGGGTCCAGCGGCGGTGCGGTGACGGCCCTCGCCTTCGCTCAGCGTCATCCCGAGCTCGCCACGACGGTCGTGGCGCACGAGCCCCCGCTGCTGGAGCTTCTCGACGACCGGGAGGAGCAGCGCGCCCTGACGGAGGCGATGAGACGTCGCTACGCCGACGGTGACGTGGTCGGCGCATGGGGCATGTTCTTCGACCAAGCGAACATCGTCGTGCCGGACGGCATGCTCGAGGCCATGTTCGGCGGCGAGCGCAGCCCGAGCGCTCTGGCGGAAGAGGCGTTCTGGTACGCCCAGGAGCTGCCGGCCTCCGTGCGGTGGGAGCCGGACGAGGAAGCGCTGCGCCGCGGCCCTCGCATCGTCCTCGGCATCGGCGAGGAGTCCGCTGGTCAGCTGTGTGAGCGTACGACCGAGGCGCTCGCCACGCGGCTCGGACTCACCGCCACCCGGTTCCCGGGCGACCACACCGGTTTCGTGGACCACCCGAGTGCCTTCGCCGCCAGGTTGAAGGAGGCGTTGGGCCAACCTCAAGCGCTCCGCTGAGCAGCCGGGCGAATGACGATCTCGTTGACATCGACGCCGGCCGGCTGGGTGATCGCATAGCTGACAGCACCCGCGATGGCATCCGCGGGGATGCTGGCGGCGCGGTACGCCTCCATCGCGGCTGACGCGACTGGATCCGTGATGTGCTCCGCCAGCTCGGTCTCCACTACTCCGGGCGAGATCGTGGTGACTCGGATGCTCGGATCGGACTCGAGTCGTAGGCCCTCGGTGAGCGCCCAGGCCGCGTACTTCGTGGCCGAATAGACCGCCGAGGTGGGAACGACCTCATGGGCACCGATGGACGCGATGGTCACCACATGGCCGCCGCCCTGCGCCTTGAAGTGCGGGAGGACGGCAGCGATGCCGTGCAGAAGGCCCCTGACGTTGACGTCGAGCATGCGGTCCCACTCGTCGACCAGCAGCGCGTCGAGCCGCGACAGCAGCATCACGCCGGCGTTGCCGACCAGGACATCGAGGCGTCCGTGGCGCGCCACGACGGAGTCGACCAGACCGGCAACCGCAGCCCGGTCGCTGACGTCGAGACCGTGGGCCTCCGCGCTGTGTCCGCTGTCGCGGAGCTCGGCGGCGACCATCTCGAGGCGCTCCGTACGCCGAGCGGTCAAGATCACGTGGTGGCCCTCGGCAGCAAGCCGCCGAGCGGTTGCCTCACCGATTCCACTGCTGGCTCCGGTGACGAGGACCGTCTTGGATGTCTTCGTTTCTGTCATGCGTCAACCGTGCTGCCTTCAACGGCCGCCATGAAGGCCGCGCTGTCCCTGGGAGCACCGCACCCACCCATCGATGACTCGTTCGCCCTAGCATCGAAGCCGTGGCCTCTACTCCCCTTGGTGACTATCTGCGCAGTCGGCGCGCCCTGGTGAGCCCCGACGACGTGAACGTGCCCAGCATCGGAGTACGCCGTGTCCCGGGTCTGCGTCGGGAGGAGGTTGCGATGCTGGCCGGAATGAGCGTCGACTACTACGTCCGCCTCGAACAGGGCCGCGAACGCAATCCGTCGGCCCAGGTGCTCGACGCCCTCAGTCAGGTCTTCTGCCTCGACGACGAGGCCCGGTTGCATCTCTACCGGATCGCCGGCCTGGCACCGGCGTCCTCCCGTGCGATCCTCCCCGAGCGCGTCGATCCCCAGCTGCTCCAGCTGCTGGACATGTGGCCGGACACCCCCGCCCTCGTGCTGGGTCGTGCCTACGACGTCCTGGCCGGCAACCGTCTGGCCTACGCGCTCTTCGACGGGTTCCGTCACGACGCCAACCTGGTCTTCAAGCTGTTCCTGGATCCCACAGCGCGTACGTTCTACCCCGACTGGGAGCAGGCTGCGGCGAACACGGTGGCGGGCTTCCGTCTCCTCCACGGCGACGCCCCGCACGACCCGCGCATCCTCGAGGTACTACGCACCGTCAGCGAGCAGAGCGCGGACTTCGCGCGTTTGTGGGCGCGGCAGGATGCCCGCGGCAAGCGCCATGAGTCAAAGCGGTTCCACCACCCTGACGTCGGCGAGGTGACGCTCCGGATGGAGGCCTTCGACGTCCGCTCCAGCCCCGGGCAACAGCTCGTCGTGTACCACGCCGACGTCGGCTCACCCAGCGCCGAGGCGCTACGACTGCTGGGCACGCTGGATGCAACCAGAGCTGAGGAACAGAAGACCAACTGACCTCCGCGACCAACTGGTCGACGGCCGAAGCGCTAGTTCGGCGGGGAGTTCCGGAACTGGAACTGCACTCGTACGTCGTCATCGAGCCGGACCAGGATGCACCGTCGCACGCTGCGTCGGTCGGCTCGAAGACCTCCGGCTCGACCTCGTAGCCGGTGACGGTGACCGAGACGCCCTCGGGCACCGACGGGTCGTCACCGCTCGGCCAGAGCCAGCTGACGTCGGCGCAGACCACACCGGGGCTGCCGTCGAGCGGGTACGACCCGCCGCCGATCGGCAGCGTCGGCACGGCCACAGCCGGCTCGTCGGGATCGGTGGGATCGTCGGGATCAGGATCTCCCTGCCCGGTCTCGGCAGAGCTCGCATCCGTGACGTCCACCTCCGACTCTCCGTCGGACGATCCGCACGCGGCGAGGAGCAGGAGTGCGCAAGGGATCACAGCGAGGAGCGAACGGTTCAACACCATGATGAACACCTCCTGAGATCAAGGAGGTACGGCCGCTCACCACTGATACCCGTCCGAGGTGGCAGGTGACGGGCATCCGGGCCGCTCATCACGCGCTCAGCTCAGCTGGGCCAGCTGCGCGAGAGCAGGCTTGGTGTGCTTCGCCAGCCGTTCGCGAGCGTCGTCGAGGGCGGCCGACGCGGGATACCCGGGCGGGACCCGAGCCGGGTTGAGCGCGACCCCGTCCGACCACGCCTTGATGTCCGGTTCGGACGAGAACGACATGGCCGCCTGGGTGCCCAGGACGTTCATCATCGCCCAGGTCGCCATCGTGTCGGGGAACGGGCTCGGCGGGCAGAGCCGGTTCTTCTCGGTGTCGGCGTCGCGGGTGGCCTCGACGTAGCCGGTGACCGCGGCGCCGAAGCACGGGAAGCCGGCACGGATCGGCTGCAGCGTGATCGCCTCGGGGCGCCAGACCGGGAGCAGGGGCGGATACTTCAGGCCGTCCGCGGCACAGTGCACGACCAGGGCGTCGTCCGCGACGGCGAGCGATCCGTCGGCGAAGGTGAGGCTGCCGCGGTCGACGTGCTGGATGTGGCCGCGGCGTACGACGTTCTCGAGGGTACGCAGCTGCTCGAGCTCCCACGTCGCCAGCGTCGGCGCCTTGGCCATCGTCGGCATGACCGTTCGATCGATGCGGAGCATGATGCCGGCGTCCTCCAGCCCGAGGAACAGCTCCTCGGGCGACGTCGACCTCTCCGCGATCTGCATCATGTCGGCGGCCATGCCGAGGAAGATCGCGGGATCGGGCTGGATGAGGGCCCGGTTGAGCATCCACGGATCGCGCGGCCGCACCCAGCAGATCGCGTCCGGGTCGACGCCGCGCGACAGCAGCCAGATGCACGCGTCGGTCGCGGTCTTGCCGGAGCCGACGATGACGTACTGGCTCGGCGCCTCCTCAAGGCGCGCGAGCTCGTTGACCGGCAGCACCCGGGCGCCGTCCGCGACCCCGAACGGCGGCGGCTTCTCGGCGGGGATGCTGGGCGCCAGGTAGCGGGCGTCGACGATCCGGGCTCCGGGCATCTCGAAGCGCTCCCCCGAGATGTGCGAGACGACGGTGCCGTCGCCGACGTACTCGCTGTTCGGGAAGAACTCGACCTTGCCCGACTCCACCATCTGCTCGAGGATCCGGGCGTAGTAGGCGCAGATCTCCGCCTGGGTGGCGCGCTCCTGAAGGCCCTTCTCAGGCCCTCGCTGCTGCAGCTGCCCACCACCCAGCAACGTCGAGGCGACGCCGTAGAAGGCGGAGGCCTGATGCAGGCGTACGAACGGGTACGCCTCCAGCCAGTGCCCGCTGACACCATGGCGCCGGTCGGCCAGTGCCACCCGCACGTCGGCGTGCTCGATCAGAGCGTCTGTGAACGCCATCCCCATGGCGCCGGCACCCACCACCAGGTAGTCGACATCGACCGTGCGGCTCATGCCTCCACGAAAGCACGCCGAGGACCTTCGCGGTCAAGAGGCAGGTGGAGCTATACCCGGTCTCGGGCACACGCGATGAGCGCTCCGAGGTCGAGGCCATAGGTGGGACCGCCACCCTGTTCGTACGTCTCCAGCCGTCGCGCTGCGCGCTCGATCAGGCGTGAGGCCCCGACGGCGTTGCCGCGCTCGTGGTGGGTCAGGCCGACACACAGCTGCGCCAGCCCCTGCCACAGCTCACGCTCCTCCTCCGGGCACGACTTCCACCGCACCTCGAGCGCCTCGTGGGCCGCGAACGGGCGCCCCGCGTCCAGGAGCTCGCGGGCGTACGCCAGGGTCTCGGCCGGTGGACGCGGCTCCTCGGAGATCGGCTCGACGCCGACCTCGCCATAGGGCAGCGGGCGGCCGAGCGCGTCGCGCGGGCGGGCCTGCTGTGCCCGCCCTTGCTCGTTTCGGTCGCGATCCATGTCAGCCCTCCTCGGCTCCCACCCTAGGACCCGATGAGATGAACCGACGCGTGCGCCTCGCTCCGTAGCGGTCGCCGTCGCACGCGATAGCCTGGGCGCATGACCGGCACACCAGGGATCAACGTCGCTGCCCCGCCCTCCGGCACCGGATGCGCCGAGTGCCTCGCGAGCGACTCCGGATGGTGGTTCCATCTTCGGCGGTGCGCCGAGTGCGGGCACGTCGGCTGCTGTGACAGCTCCCCGGCGCAGCACGCCAGCCGCCACTTCCGCGAGACGGGCCACCGCTACATGCAGAGCTTCGAGCCCGGCGAGACGTGGTTCTGGGACTTCGAGAACCAGGAGGCGCTCCAGGGTCCGGCGTTGGCCGAGCCGATGAGCCGGCCCGAGTCTCAGTCCGCACCGGCGCCCGCGGATCGCGTCCCGCAGGACTGGCAGGCACACCTGCACTGACCGGGTCGCCGGACGCACGAAGGGCCCCGACCGCAGTTGCGGTCGGGGCCCTTCGTTGAAAATCAGGCGACGCGGACGTTCTCGGCCTGCGGGCCCTTGGGGCCGGCGGTGACGTCGAACTCGACCTTCTGGTTCTCGTCGAGCGACTTGTAACCGCTGGTCTGGATGGCGGAGAAGTGAACGAACACGTCCTCGCCGCCGCCGTCCTGCGCGATGAAGCCGAAGCCCTTGTCAGCGTTGAACCACTTGACGGTGCCCTGAGCCATGATCTTTTTCCTCTGTTCGGTGCAAGGGACACTGTGTCCCAAGCCGCTGAAGACATCCATCTGTGCTGATGTCCAGCGAACCGAAAACCAGATAAAAGATACAAGCCGCGACGTGGTGTGCGGCCAGGATGGCTTACAGAGCCATCCCTTCAACGAGATCAACAGTACGCCATCGGGCCCGGGATCGTGGTTTCCACGAGATCCCGGGCCCGGCGCGTCAGACGCGCACCGACTCCTCGCGCGAGCCGTCGGCGTCCAGCAGCCGGATCGCCTCGTCGAACTCGGCCTCGATGGCCGGGTTCGCCCGGTAGGTCACCAGGCTGACCACCACCGCGACGACGGTGTTGAGCACGAAGCCCGGCACGATCTCGTACATCTGCGAGCTGAGCGCGTCGATGTTGCCCCACACGACGACGGTCACCGCACCGACCACCAGGCCGGCCAGCGCGCCGGCCGCGGTGAGCTTCCGCCACCACAGCGCCAGCAGGATGATCGGGCCGAAGGAGGCGCCGAAGCCCGCCCAGGCGTACGCGACCAGGTCGAGCACGGTCCCGCTCTTGGGCCAGGCCAGGACAGCGGCCACGACGGCGATCCCGAGCACGGCGAGCCGGCCGAACAGGACCAGCTGGCGGTCGGAGGCGTCGTTCTTGAAGACCGCCTTGTAGAGGTCCTCCACCAGCGCGGAGGAGGTCACCAGGAGCTGGGAGGAGATCGTGCTCATGATCGCGGCGAGCACGGCGGCGAGCATGATGCCCGCGACCAAGGGGTGGAAGAAGATCTGTCCCAGGACGATGAAGACCGCCTCCGGGTCGTCGAGCTTCGCGTCGGGGTTCTGCTGGTAGTAGGCGATGCCCACGAGAGCGGTGCCGACGGCGCCGAAGAGGCTCAGCATCATCCAGCCGATGCCGATCCGCCGCGCGGAGGCGGCCTCCCCCGCCGTACGCAGGGCCATGAACCGGACGATGATGTGCGGCTGGCCGAAGTAGCCCAGCCCCCACGCCACGGCCGAGATGACACCGAGCGCCGTGGCGCCCTCGACCATGCTCAGCCGCGACGGGTCGACGGCGCGGATGCTGTCCAGGGTCTCGGCGGGCCCGCCGGTCACGAAAACACCGACGACGGGCACCAGGACCAGCGCGAGCAGCATGATCGCGCCCTGCACGAAGTCGGTGTAGGAGACGGCGAGGAACCCGCCGAAGAGGGTGTACGCCACCACGACCCCGGCCACCACCAGCATGCCGGTGTGGAAGTCCGTGCCGAAGGAGCTCTCGAAGAAGACCCCGCCGGCGACCATGCCCGAGGACACGTAGAAGGTGAAGAACACCAGGATGACGGCACCGGAGGCCATCCGGAGCAGCCGCGAGGAGTCCTTGAGCCGGTTCTCCAGGAAGCTGGGCACGGTGATCGAGTCGCCCGAGACCTCGGTGTACGTCCGCAGCCGCGGTGCCACGACCTTCCAGTTGAGCCAGGCGCCGACGGTCAGACCGACAGCGATCCAGCCCTCCATCAGCCCGGTCGCGTAGATCGCGCCGGGCAGGCCCATGAGCAGCCACCCCGACATGTCCGAGGCACCCGCGCTCAGCGCACTCACCATCGGGCCGAGATCGCGCCCGCCCAGCATGTAGTCGTCGAGGTTCGAGGTGCGCCGGTACGCCCAGGCGCCGATGCCGAGCATGGCGACCATATAGGCCACCAACGCCAGCATTTGATAGGTCAGGTCTGACATCAAAAACTCCAAGATCGGGGGAATGCCGCCGCAGAACCTAACCCGTAGACCACGTTTGACCGTGATCGGCACCCCACGACTGCGCTACCCCACGCCTGGGGCCGCTTGACGCCGGCTCCTGCAACAGCCAGTCGCGGGTTCCGGTGCGTGGCAACGCCCGCATGCCCTACGGTCTCCCGACGTGACTACGACTGTGGTTGTGACCGCGATGGGCATCATCGCCACCCTCCTCGGAGCCTGGTGGGGCGCGTACTGGCAGCACCGGAACTCCCGCGACCTCCAGCTGCTGGACGCCAGGGTCCGCGTCTACGGCGAGTGCGCCGCGAGCCTGTACGAGTTCGAGCGCGTCACCTACAGCCGCGTCAAGGCCCGCCTCGCCGACCTCCCCGCAGCCGAGCGGGAGTCGCTGCGCCAGGAGGCGTACCGCAACAACTCCGCCGCTCGCGCGGCCATCGGCCAGCTGAGCATCCTCAGCGCGGGCGGCAAGATCCCCAAAGGATTCGAAGCCCTCCGTCAGGCGATCGGCGACCTCAACGACGCACCTGGTCTCGACGAGCTCCGGGAGCGGCACGACGACATCTACGTCGAGCTCGACCGAGTCCTGGAGCAGGCGCGCGCCGACCTCGCGCGCTAGCTCGGCTGAAGGTGCTGACACAGGGTCCCGCCGGGCGAGGGCGCAGGCGGCGCCCCGCCCGGCGGTGTCCATTGCTGGTCGCGGCGCCGATCGTTCACGCACAGCAAACGGCAGGCTGCTGTCGCGGTGAGCGATGTGCCGCAGATCGGGCCGCGGCGACGGCTCGGGTGATTGCCTTCGCCCAGGTGCCGGGGCGGCAACAGCGAGCGATCGCGGCCAGGCGCGCCTTGCGGACCTGCTCCATCCGATCGCTGATCTGCTGTTCCGCAACCGCGCTGGTGAGGTCTACTGGTCTCACGGGATCTCCTCCTTTCGGACGATCGTCGTTTCCTGTCCGGCCTACAGTCAGCAACAGGCGGCCGCAGCCGGCTTCGACACAGCCTCGGCAGACGAGCCACAGCACGTCGGTCCGCCGACGTCGTCGCCGTCAACGGCCTCCGTCGCGTTGAAGGTGTCGCTGTCGGCGAGCACGGTGTAGACCTCCCACCGCTCACCGTTCGGGGCGTTCTCGACCCAGAACTTGTCCTGCTTGGCATAGCAGCAGGTGGTGGCGCGCTCGTCGACCGAGGCGAACCCGGCGGAGTGCAGACGGTTCTGCTCGGCGTCGACCGTGTCGGTGTCGGCCACCTCGACGCCGAGGTGGTTGATGGTGCCGCCCCGCCCGGCGTTCTCGACGAGCACCAGCTTGAGGGGCGGCTCGGCGACCGCGAAGTTGGCATAGCCGGGCTTGGTCTTCGCCGGCTCGACGCCGAACAGGGTCGAGTAGAACGCGACCGACTCCTCGAGATCGTCGACATTGAGCGCGAGCTGGATGCGGGACATGGCTCCTCCTGAGTGACACATCGATGACTATCAATATGAGATCTTGCGCCTCGTATCGATAACTGTCAATGTTTTAGGGGAGATGTAGTTCGAACCGCCTCCAGGCGACGAACGCCGGGCCCGCGTAGTCGCGGCGCCAGCGATGAGCACCACATCCCGCAGGCCGGGAGCAGGGCCAGGACCGGCAGGCTGAGGCCGAGGATCCCGATGGGCTTGACCGTTGCGACGAACGTGATGCCGGGTTCAGCCGTTGATGACCGATAACCCCGGAGACCTCACGATCGCCACGTGTCATTCCGGTGTGAATGCTTCGTTGCGAGCGCTGGCGAAGTTGCCGCCCACCTCGGTACCCCCGCCGAAGGTGTAGATGACATCACCGACCGTGGCGGCGCCGAGCCCGTGCCGCGGCGTGGGCAGGTTGCCCGCGGCGGTCCACTCATCGGCTTCCGGGTCGTATCGCCAGACGTCGTCGTAGACCAGCGGGTCAGGGTTGTGCTGCTCGCCACCGAACACGTAGATCGAACCGTCGTGCACGGCTGCAGCCAGTCCGCCGCGTGCTTCGGGGAGCGGGGCGAGCGTCTCCCACTCGTCGGTGGCCGGGTCGTACGCCTCGACCGTCGCGACGTTCTCCTGGACGGCGGAGCCGTCCTCGGCCAGCGAGAACTCCCTGCCACCGATCACGTAGATCCGGTCGTCGACGACGGCGGACGCTGCGCTGTTGCGCGCGGTGGGAGCCGGAGCAAGCGCGGTCCACGTGCCGGTGGCCGGGTCGAACATCTCGTTCCTGTCGCTGTCGACATGGGTCGTGAACGTGGTGGCGTCAGGTGTCTCCCGGACCCGGCCACCCATGACGTACACCTGGTCACGCACGCTCTCGATCACGAACTCGGCTCGCGGCTCCGGCAGGTCGACCCCGGTGGACCAGGCATCGTCCTCCGGCGAGTAGACGAAGGTGTCGGGCTCGGCCCGCCACCGGGGAAACCCACCGCTGAACCCACCGACCGCAAACAGGGAACCGTCCGCCTCGGCAAGGCCGATGTGGTGCCTGGCCTGCGGTAGCGTCGCCAGCCGGTTCCAGGTGTCCGCAGCGGGGTCATAGGCGTCGAAGTGTGCCGACACACCGGTGTTAGGACTGAGCAGTCCCCCGGCGACGTAGATCCGGTCGTCGACGACCTCGGGGTAGAGCTCCTGCCGTTCCAGAGCCATGGGCGCGCGCTCCTGCCAGGCACCTGTCCGACTCGAGGACGCCGGTGACGACGAGGCGGGCGCGGCGGCGCACGCCGTGGTCAGCATCGTGCCGACGACGAGTACGGCAACGACCGAGCGGGTGCGGGGAGCAACAAGTTGTCTGTCCACGGTGAATCCTTCTTCTGTACGTCGGGAGTTCCCACGTTCCAGGACCTCGAAGACGGGAACCAGGGGTTGTCATCCCCTGTGACGGCGGCCCCGCTGACGTGATACTTGAGGAATGAGAACCGCCGGGTACGCCGAACTAGGCGCATTCCTGCGCTCCCGCCGCGAACGAATCCAGCCCGAGGAGGTCGGGCTCGTGCCCGGTCCACGGCGCCGGGTGCCCGGTCTGCGGCGCGATGAGGTCGCCCAACTGGCGGGCGCGTCGGTGGACTATTACAACGAGCTCGAACGCGGTGCGGGCTCCCAGCCGTCCGAGCAGATGCTCGCCGCGCTCGGCCGGGCGCTGCGGTTGACAGACGACGAGTGGCGTCACCTCTTCCATCTGGCCGAGCGGCCCGTGCCTCCCGCGGGCAGTGCGGCGTCGCACGTACAGCCCGGGATGCTGGACCTGCTCGATCGCCTGGCCTCGACGCCAGCGAAGGTGATCACCGATCTGCACGTGACGCTGGTCCAGAACCCGCTCGCCGTCGCGCTGGTGGGCGATCACACACACTTCACCGGCAGGCACGCCAGCTTCGCCTACCGCTGGTTCATGGACCCAGCGGCCCGCGCCATCTACCCCGAGGCCGACCACGACGCCCAGTCACAGGCATTCGTCGCCGACCTGCGTGCGGGAGCCGCCCGCCGAGGCAGCCGGGACACGGAAGCACGGTCCATGATCACCGAGCTGCGAGAGGGATCCACGGAGTTCGCCTCACTGTGGGACCGCCACGATGTCGCCTTTCGCCGTCGAGACCGCAAGCGCGTCAACCATCCCGAGCTCGGCCTGATCGATGTGAACTGCCTCAACCTGTTCAGCGAGGACGGTCGGCAACGACTGCTCTGGTTTACCCCCACGCCAGGGACCGACAGCGCTGACCTGCTCGAACTGCTCGCCGTGATCGGAACACAGTCGCTCACCGAGCCGTCCTGAAGCTGCCGACGCAAGGCCACGGCCTAGCCGTTCGCCTGACCGTGTGTGGTGAGGGCAGGCGCAGTGGCCGGGGTGTTGCGTGAGCGGGCGCCGAACTGCCCGGAGATGATCACGGCGCGGCGGCGGGTGAAGAAACGGCCCGCGGCGGCTGCGATGCCGTTGACCCGGCCCGAGACGATGCTGGGCCGGCGGTTGCCGCGGTCCAGCGAGCGCAGGCCCGCCTCGACGACCTGCTCGGGGGTCTGGTAGCTGCCGTTGTAGGCGCCGCCCGCCAGGTCATCGAAGAACTCGGTACGGGTCAGTCCGGGGGCGAGGGACAACACGCGCAGACCGCTCGACCGCGACTCGTACCAGAGCGCCTCGGTGAAGCTCAGGACGAAGGCCTTGCATGCCCCGTAGACCGCCATGTCGGGCCCGGGCATGTAGGCGGCCATGCTCGCGACATTGACCAGGATGCCGCGCCCTGACTGGCGGAGCGGCTCGATGAAGGCGCGCGAGATGTCCACGAGATTCGCCACGTCGACAGCAATCTCGTCCTGCAGGCGATCGGGGTCCTCCTCGTGGAACGGCCCATCGGTACCGAAGCCGGCGTTGTTGACGAGGCTCGTCACGGTGAGGCCGCGGGCAGCTATCTCACCGGCAAGGGCCTGTCCGGCTCCGCGCTTGCTGAGGTCGAGGGCGATCGGGGTGGCACGGACGCCGTGGTCGCGTTCGAGCTCGCTCGCGAGCTCCCGCAGGCGGTCGAGGCGGCGGGCGACCAGGATCACGTCGGAGCCGCGCTTCGCGAGAGCCCGTGCGAAGGCGGCTCCAATGCCCGAGCTGGCGCCGGTGACGATGGTGGTCTGAGAAGTGAAGTCGACGGAAGTCATACTGCACTGTAGGCAGCTTCTTGCACCGAATGCAAGGAACGTACTAAGGGTAAGGTTGGTGCATGGATTCACAGCCCAATGCCCCGACGCTGCGCGAACGCACGCGCAGGGCCGTCCATGCCGAGATCACCAGCACCGCTTTGCGCTTGTTCGTGGAGCAGGGCTATGAAGCGACGACCGTCGACCAGATCGCGGCTGCCGCCGGGATCTCGCGACGGTCGTTCTTCCACTACTTCGGAAGCAAGGAGGACGTCGTGATGGGCGACCTCGAGGCGCTCGGGGCGCGTGTGCGCGAGACCCTCGAGGCGCGCCCCGCGACGGAGACCGCATGGGAAGCGCTCCGCGAGACGTTCATCGGCCTGCAGGAGCAGGCCACCGATGCCGCGACCCCGCTGCAGATCGCCGACATGTACGCCGAGGCACCGTCGCTGCGTGCACGACACCTCGAGAAGCACCTGCGATGGCAGGAGCTGCTCGCCCCGAACATCGAGCGGCGTCTGGGCATCGAGCCCGGCGCGACGGCCGACCCGCGAGCCCGCGCCGTCATCGCCGCGGCGCTCGCCTGCCTCGACGTGGCGGTGGAGGCGTGGCGCCAGTCGGGCGGCACGAGCGATCCCGTGGACCTGTTCGACAAGGCCGTGGCCGCCCTCCGGGCCTGACCCGCAGTCCCAGGAGCACAGAGTTCGGACCGAGATCGAACGAAGAGCGACCAGGAAGCCCTCCTGTGGTCGTGTGGGCCATGTAGTCAGTCCCTGTCACGGGGCAGCCCTGGCATGGTCTTGATAGACGACGTCGGCGAGAGGTCTCTCCCACGTGCAGCATTAGCAACATGAAGTCGGCACGATCGCCGTGCCTGCTCCGGGCTGAGGCAATGCCGACAACGCGGTCAGGCACCAACGAATCAGTGTTCGAAGAGGTCATGACGTAAGAAACACACACATCGTGTCCCCGACCCGCTCGATGCCCGCTCCAACCCTGTCTGCTCGGCCCCAGCCTCGGATCGACAGAGCCTGGATAGTCCCGCTCCCAGCGGCCAGCCTTGGAGCAGCACCGACCCCGGAGACCACACGAACGGTCGCGGCGCTGTCCTGCCCCTGCCCCTGCCCCTGCCCGAACGTGCTACCAGCCAGGAGACTCGATGAACCAAGACGACGACGCCGGACCGAACCGCTGGGGTGTGTCCCGGCGCAACTTCTTGGGTGGCAGCTTGGCCGCCGCTGCCGCCGTGACCCCGCTGACGAGCGGACACGTCGAGGCAGCGGAAGCTGCCTCGGCACTCACCGTAGACGGCGTGGCCCAGGTGACGGTGAGGGCCGCCGTCAACGGCGACCCGGTCACGCTGCGGGTGGACCCGCGGGCCACCCTGCTGGACACGCTGCGCGAGCGGCTGGACCTCAAGGGCACCAAGAAGGGCTGCGACCGCGGCCAGTGCGGGGCCTGCACCGTGCATATCGACGGGCAGCGCGTGCTGTCCTGCCTCACCCTGGCCGCCACCACGACCGGCCGGAAGATCACGACGATCGAGGGCCTTGCCGACGGCGACCGGCTGCACCCGATGCAGCAGGCGTTCATCGACCACGACGGCCTCCAGTGCGGCTTCTGCACCCCCGGGCAGATCATGTCCGCGGTCGCGATGGTCGACGACGAGGGCGGAGCGGACTCGGACGACGAGATCCGCGAGCGCATGTCGGGCAACATCTGCCGGTGCAGCGCCTATCCCCGCATCGTCGACTCGATCCGGGACGCCCAGCAGGTGATGCGCTGATGCGGCCCTACACCTTCACCCAGGCCCGCTCCGTACGCGAGGCCCTGCGGGGCGCGGGACCGGACACCGCGTTCCTGGCCGGGGGCACGACCCTGGTCGACCTGATGAAGCTCGAGGTGATGACCCCCGAGCGCGTCGTGGACATCAACCGGCTGCCTCTGGACGGCATCACGCTGGACAGCAAGGGGCTGCACATCGGCGCGCTGGAGCGGATGAGCGACGTTGCCGACCACCGCACGGTGCGCGAGCACTACCCGATGGTCGCGCAGGCGCTGGAGCTGAGCGCCTCGGCCCAGCTGCGCAACATGGCCAGCATCGGCGGCAACCTGTTGCAGCGCACGCGGTGCGGGTACTTCCGCGACGTGACCACCCCGTGCAACAAGCGTGAGCCGGGCAGCGGCTGCGCGGCGCTGGAGGGGATCAACCGCGGCCACGCGGTCCTGGGCACCAGCGATGCATGCATCGCGACGCACCCCAGCGATCTGGCCGTACCGCTGGTCGCTCTGGACGCGGTGGTGCACCTGGGCTCGGCCCGCGGCACCCGAACCGTGGCGCTGGACGACTTCTACACGCTGCCCGGGGCTACGCCCCACATCGAGAACACCCTGCGACCGGGCGAACTCATCACCGGGATCACGGTGCCCCGCTCCCCCTTCGCGGCACGCTCGCACTACCTCAAGATCCGCGACCGGCAATCCTACGAGTTCGCGCTCGCCTCCGCCGCCGTCGCCCTCGAGCTGCGCGGGAGCACCATCACCCAGGCCCGGATCGCCGTCGGCGGCGTCGGGACGCGGCCGTGGCGGTTGCCAGCGGTCGAACGCGCGCTGACCGGGCGGCCCGCGACCTCCGCCACGTTCGAGGCCGCCGTCACCCGCGCGGCGGACGGCGCCGAGCCGCGCCAGTACAACGCGTTCAAGCCCGCCCTGCTTCGCCGCACCCTGGTGCGGGCGCTGACCGAGCTGCTGGAGAGCCGATGAGCGACCGGCCAGACGGCGCGAGGCGGGCGGTCGCCGTGCTTGAGCTCGCCGCCCACCGGCACGGCGGCTCGGGGGCACCCCTGAGTACCGGGGTCCCCATCCACCACAGTGCGCCGTCGACCGGTGCACTCGCACTCAGTAGCTGAAGGAGTCACGATGCCCAGTTCCCCTGTAGGCCGCGAGACCGACCGCGTCGACGGCAGACTGAAGGTCACCGGCGCAGCCGAGTACTCCGGTGACTACCGCGCCACCGACCTCGCCCACGCCCACCTCGTCACCAGCACCATCGCACGGGGCACCATCACCAGGATCGAAACGACAGCCGCCCGTGCGGCGCCGGGTGTCCTGCGCGTCTACGCCGCTCCGGAGTCCCGGCTCAACCTGTATCCGATCACCGGCCCGCTCGCCGGCTTCGTAGAGAACTACGTCCCCCTGAAGGACACGGAGGTCCGCTTCCACGGCCAAGCCATCGCGATGGTCGTCGCCGAGACCCCCGAACAGGCACGCGACGCCGCCGCGCTCGTCACCGTGACCTACGACACGCGGCCGCCGCGCACCTCCCTCGCGGACGAACCCCACGAGCCCGCAGGCCCCACCCTCAGCGGGACGCCGAGCAGCCTCGAAGTCCTGGCCCCTGGCGTCGAATCTATCGACGCCGCGCTCGCCGCCAGCGACGTCGTCGTGAAGGCCGAGTTCCACCAGCACATCCAGCACCACGTGGCCATGGAACCCCACGCGATCCTCGCCGTCTGGAACGGCGACCGGGTCACCATCCACGCCGGCGCGCAAGTCCCCGCAGCGTTCGCACTCGGGATGTCACAGCGGCTTGGCGTCCTGCCGCAGAATGTCCAACTGAACACCAAGTACGTCGGCGGCGCGTTCGGCGCCCGCGTCATCCTGTGGAGCGACACCCCGCTCCCCGCGGCCGCGGCCCGTGAGCTCGGCCGGCCGGTCCGATTGGTCCTCACCCGCGAGCAGATGTTCACCCTCACCGGCCACCGGCCCCAGCTCACCCAGACCGTTCGGCTGGGCGCCTCCCGCGACGGCGTCCTCAACGCCGTCAGCCACCAGAGCGTCTCCGAGCGCCCGACCACGGTCACCTTCCCCATGACCCCGGCCCACAACACCACGGACGCCCTCTACCGCACGCCCAACCTGCGCGTCCATGCGGAGCTGGCCGTCCTCGACATCCCCGGGAGCCGGGCGATGCGCGGACCCAATGAAGCCCCCGGATCCTTCGCCCTGGAGACGGCCATGGACGAGTTGGCCGTAGCCACCGGTATCGATCCGGTCGAACTGCGGCTGCGAAACAACGCCACCGTCCACCCCGTCTCTGGGCTGCCTTGGTCGAGCAAGCACCTTGAGGAGTGCTACCGCGTCGGCGCGCGGCGATTCGGCTGGTCCGCCCGCAGCGCCACGCCCCGCGCACGCATCGACGGGCAGTGGCTGTACGGCACCGGGATGGCCACCGGCATCTACCCTGCGCACCGCCGTCCCGCGAGCGTACGCGTCCGGTTGCTCGACGACGGCACGGCCGTGGTCTCGACGGGGATCTCGGACTTCGGCACCGGCGGGGCGACCATGGTCGCGGTCTCCGGTGCCGATGCCCTGGGGATACCCCTGGACCGGGTGACGCCCGAGATCGGCGACTCACTGCTGCCTCAGGGAGCACCCGCCGTCGGCTCCAGCGCCACGCACGCCACCGTGCCCCAGGTCGTGAACGCTGCCCGCGATGTGATCGACGAACTCAAGCGGGTCGCCGTCACCGACGACGGGTCGCCGTGGCACGGCGCCAGCGCGGACGACCTGCGCTACGAGCGAGGGATCCTGCACGGGCTCGGCCGCTCGATGACCTTCGGCCGCCTGCTCCGAGCTATCGGTTCACCGGGCATCACCGCGACCGCCGAGTCACCCGGTGCCGCCGACCCGGAGTACGTGCACCACAGCTTCGGCGCCCACTTCTGCGAGGTACGCGTCAACCGATTCACCGGCGAGACCCGGGTCACCCGGTTCACCACCGTCGCCGACGTCGGCCGCGTCATCAACGCCAAGGCCGCCCGCAGCCAGCTCGTCGGCGGCGTCATCTTCGGCATCGGCCACGCTCTGCTGGAGGAGAACCACCTGGAGCTCGACACCGGACGCCTGGCCAACAGCACCCTCGCCGACTACCTGGTTCCCGTCAACGCCGACGTCCCCGATATCGACGTGGTCATGCTCGACCGGCCCGACCCCATCCTCACCGGACCGCTCGGCGACGGCGGCGAGGACGTCGGGACCCGGAGCCTGGGCGCTAGAGGCCTCGGCGAGATCGGCACCGTCGGCTCGGCGGCCGCGATCGGCAACGCCGTCTACAACGCCACTGGCATCCGGGTACGCGACGTTCCCATCACCCTCGACAAGCTGATCGAGCACCTGTAGTCGGTGACGAGGGCCATGTGCTGCGAAAGGCCTGGTCACGGGCATCTCGCGGTGGGGAGGTCGTCGCCCGCACCCGGCCGGACAGTCACCACGCCATAGGACCAAGGAGTATGAAGTGAGAGTACTTGTGACGGGTACGTCGAGCGGCATCGGCAGCGCGATCGCCGTCAGGCTCGCTGAGCACGGCCACGAGGTCATGGCCGGAGTGCGGCGCCTCGCGGACGCCCCGGCCCACCCGCGGGTCACAGCCGTAGAGCTGGAGGTGACCGACACCGCGCAGCTCGCCGCGGTGGCAGAGGAGATCGGCCCACTCAACGGGGTGGTGAACAACGCCGGGATCACCATCGCAGGGCCCCTCGAGCACCTGCCCCTCGACCGCCTCCGGGAGCAGCTGGAGATCAACGTCGTCGGGGTCGTCGCCGTGACCCAGGCGTTCCTGCCCGCGATCAGAGCGGGGCGCGGGCGCCTCGTCATGATCGGTTCAGCCGGCGGTCTTGTCACCACACCGTTCCTCGGCGCCTACAGCGCCTCGAAGTTCGCAGTCGAGGCAGTCGCTGACGCGCTCCGTCAGGAGCTGGCGCCGTGGAGCCTTCCCGTGGTGATGATCAATCCCGGAAGCTTCACCTCGCAGAACCGGGCCAAGACAACGGCGATGGCGGAGGCAGAACGCGCGGCCATGGCGGAGCCCGCGGAGCGTCAGTACGGACTCGCCCTGGACGCGTTCGTCCGGTTCAACGAGTCCGTCGAGGCTGGAGCCGGTGACCCGGAGCAGGTCGCCGCCGTTGTCGAGCGAGCACTCACCGTGCGTCGGCCCCGGACGCGCTACCTCGTCGGCGCCGACGCACGCATGGTCGTCACCATGAAGCAGCTCCTACCTGCCCGGACGGTGGACGTAGTGCTGTCCAGGATCATGGGTCTACCGCGACGACCCACGGGCTGATGGAGCGAGGGGCGGTGACGAAGCCCTGAGGTACACCGCCCGCTGTCGACGCATCACGACGGCCCACCACCGACGGCCTCGGGCGACACCGACGGCGACCTCGTCGCGACGCTCTCCTGTCCCGTGGCGAACGCGAGCTCGGAGACCGTCTGCGCGCTCCGCCGAAGAGCGTCGCGCGCCAGGCTCATGCGCATCTCGATCGCAGGCTGCGAGACGAAGTGACGATGTGCGGCTCAGTACTAGTCGAGAAGGAAAGTTGACATGACATACGCCGAACTCCGCGAGTTCTACGAGCGCTACATCGCGGCACTCAACGCCCACGAGTTCCACCGCCTGGACGAGTTCGTCGCCGACGAGCTCACGCACTTCGGTGACGCCGTCACCCGCGACCAGGTCCTCGCCGCACTGACTGCCCAGGTGGACGCCGTGCCGGATCTGAAGTGGCGCCTCGACGACCTCAGGGTCAGCGGCCACGACCTGGCCGCGCGCCTGACCAACACCGGCACCCCGGTCAAGGAATGGCTCGGCGTCGCCCCTACCGGCGCCTCGTTCGAGGTCACCGAGTACGCCCTCTACCGAGTCCGCGACGGACGGTTCATCAACATGACGAACCTGCAGGACTCCGACACAGCCAGAGAGCAGCTGGGCGGCTGACCACGAAGGCGTCGGACGGAGGAACGATTCAGCGCAGAGCCTGTGCTCCGATGACTGACAGCATCTGCAGCTTCTCGTAGCTCTCGGAGCCGGGAACCGCGGTGTAGACCATCAGGGAGTGGGCCTGGTCCGGGTCGACCAGGCGCTGGCAGTTCAGCTCCAGCGCACCTACCTCGGGGTGCACGAAGTGCTTGACATCGTGGGGGCGGATCCCGATCTCATGATCCTCCCACACCCGCCGGAACTCCTCGCTGCGGTCCAGCAGCAGGTCCGCGAGGTAGGCCGCCCGGGAATCGGGACCCCGGAGCGTGACGAGCCCACGCAATCCGGCGGCGTACATCCTGGTCAGGAAGGCGTGCTCCTCGGGCGCATAGAGTTCCCGGGCGTACGGGTCGGTGAACCACCGGTAGCCGCTGCTGCGAGCCGGCCCGGTGTACTGGGTCGTATCACCCGTGAGCGCCACCCCCATCGGCGTCTGCCGCAGGGTCTCACCCAGCTCGGTGACGATCTCCGCAGGAGTATCCTCGAGGCGGTCCAGGATCCGCAGCAGCCCAGGGCTGATGTGCTCGCTGGAGCTGCCCCGGGGTGGCGGGTTGTGCCCGGCCAGCCGGAAAAGGTGGTCACGCTCGTCGATCGACAGGTGCAGCCCCTGAGCGATCGAGGCAAGCATCTGCGGCGACGGCTGCGGGCCTCGCTCCCGCTCCAGGCGGGAGTAGTAGTCCGCCGACATGTTGCACAGCGCCGCGACCTCCTCCCGCCGCAGCCCGCTGGTCCGGCGCCGCTGCCCGCGAGGCATGCCGACGTCCTCCGGCTGCATTGCCTCACGCCGATTGCGGAGAAACCCCGCCAGCCCGGTGCGATCGATCACGACGCTTCCCCTTCTGAGAGTTCTGACTTGGTTCTATCCCAAGCGGGCGAACGTATCCATGCTCTGGCGATCCCCCTTATGGCGGAGCCGTGACCTCGACGACTGTGATCGGGAGGGCCTGGATAAGGCGCTGTCCCGCTGAGGATCTGGACCAGGGCCGGGTCAGGCTCGGGCCGGCATTGCTCTTCGAGGCTCGTGGAGGCACACCTCACCACGGCAGGGGCGTTGCCTTCCAGGTGGTGAAGGTGCCGCCGGGATCGCCCGGTCCGAGCCGGACGCACCTCAAGATCTCCTGGGCTGCATCCTCGATGGTCTCGGTGCCCATGAATCCGACGAGGGCTGTGCGGGCAAAGCCAGGAGACACGAGGTTGACTTTGATCTCGGACCCCGCCAGTTCGTCCATCATCGTGATCGTGAGGGCATTCAGTGCTGCCTTGGATGACGCGTACACCGGGTCGAACATGCGACGTACGTCCGACGCCGGGTCGGAGGCCAGGGCCAGCGAGCCGAGCGCGCTGGTCACGTTGACGACGCGCGCATCCGAGGACCCCCTGAGGAGCGGCATGGCGGCCTGGAACATCGCGAGCGACCCGAACACGTTGACGTCCCACACAGCGCGCATCTCCGCAAGATCCACGATGCTCGGCCTCGCGCGCTCTCGCGCGTCGTCGAGGTCCTGCGGAGGGCTGCCGACCCAGGCTGCACCTGCGTTGTTGACCAGGATGTCGAGCCGTCCGGAGATGTCACGGATGCTGTCGACTGCGGACGTGATGGACGCTGCATCCGTCACGTCGAGCTTCACCGCGTGCGCGTTCGGTCCCGCCCCGGCGGCGGCCTCCTCGCCGCGGGCGAGGTCTCGCGACCCGAAGAAGACCGTATGGCCGTCCCGGGCGAGCGACGTTGCGACGTACCTCCCCATGCCCTGGTTCGCTCCAGTGACAAGTGCGACACGTGTGGTCGTCATGCTCATTTTACCCTCCAGTTGGTGTTCCGAGCGCCTTCTGGTGCCTCCGTCATCTTCGCTCGACCCCAGCGCCGCAAGGAGGGCCTTGCGATCCCAGGACCGGTTCGGTCGTATCGCCACGCGTTCCCCGGGGATGTCGCCCAAGAGCACGGAGACGGGCGCACGAATCGACATCGTTGAGCCGGGTGAGGATCGTCCACGTGTGCCGATCTCTCGCGAGCGAGGTCGGACACGGCTGGATTGGTGCCTCATTCAGGCTGTGGGGTGCGTGGTCACTAGCGGTGTAGTCGGCAACGCCGCCCGGTCGATCGCTCGGCCTGCTTGATACACATCAGTGATCGCACGCAGGTTGCGGATGTCGTCAAGTGGGTTCTTGTCCAGCAGGACGAAGTCTGCGAGCTTACCGGTCTCGACTGAGCCAATCAGGTCGTCTTTCCCGTATCCACGGGCCACCTGAAGGGTGGCGCTGGTGATGGCCTCCAGTGGGGTCATGCCCTTCTCGACCATCGACTGGGTCCAGTGGAAGTGGTCTCCGCCGATGGTCCATGGTCGGTCTTCGCGTTCGAGTGGCGAGAGGTCGTTGAGGTGGTCGTTGCTCGGGCACCCAGCATCCGTGCCCATCAGGATCTTCGCGCCGGCGCTGACCAAGGTGCGCTCGTTGTCCGCGAAGGCGCCGCCACCCATCAACGCGGCCCAGCTACCAGCCTCTTCGAGACCCTTGCGATGCGCCTCGTGGATGGTCTGCAGTTCAGCGTAGGAGTTGCTGGCAACGATCTTGTCGACCAATGAGTGCGGATAGGGCTGGCCCATTGTGTAGTTGGCGTGAATCAACACATTCGCGCCAAGGTCCACGGACGTTTCGAGCGACTCCACAGACAGACTGTGACTCAGCACCGGCACCCCGACGGCGCGAGCCTCCTCGATCATGACGTCGAGCACCGGCCGGGTGAAGGTCTGGTAAGACCGATCCAGCCCGACAGTCATGAAAATGTGGTCACTGACGGCGATCTTGAGCATGTCCACACCGCGGGCAAGGTAGTCGCGGACGCGGGCGCGAACCTCGTTGCGGGGCAACAAGCTCAACTGGTGGCCGACTCCTGCCTCGAACATCTCGTCGATGCGATTGACGAACGTCTGCGAGGCCGCCTTGCGCCCGCCGAAGTGAAAGTCGGCGCTGAACGGTCCCCCCATCCCGACGATGGCGCCAGCGGCGAAGATCCGCGCACCCTGTGAGGTACCGGCGTTGATGCGATCACGGGCGCTGAGTACCGGTTCGATGGCGTTGTAGGTGTCGAACACGGTGGTGACCCCGTTGCGGAGCACCAGTTGGGCAGCTTCTTCTATGACCTCGACATAGCGACCTTCCCAGCGAGCGAGGTACTCGATCGTGCCCGGACCCACCATGAACATCCACGCGTCGAGCAGGTGGACATTGCCGTTGACGTACCCCGGCACCATCCAACGATTACTGCCGTCGACCACAGTCGCATCGACGGGAACCTCCGTACTCGCAGAAGGACCGATCGTGGTGAACCGGTCGCCCTCGACCAGCACTGTCATGGCCGGCCGCGGCGCGCCTCCGCGGCCATCAATGAGTTGCACGTTGGTGATGGCGGTAGGGGTTGTGGTCATCTCATTTTCCTTTGTGATCGAGGTCTCAAAAGTGGAGAGTACCCGAATCGATCGTTTCGGTAAATGGGTACGGCCGCCTGTAGGGTCAAGGCCATGGCAAAGGCAGGTAGCGGCGCAGTGGCCACCGTCGACGGGCGAGCACTCCGGTGGGAGCACCGCAAGCCCGAACTACTCCGAGCGGCAACCGATTACGTGCTCAGGACCGGGGTGGCTGATCTGACCTTGCGACCCCTTGGTGCGGCGATCGGCGCATCCATCACCTCGCTCAATCGCCAGTTCGGAAGCAAGGATCAGTTGATCCGAGCAGTGTGTGAAGAGATCCATGGGCAAATGGCGACGGCGTTTGACGAATTCTGGGCGAGCAGCAACGGGCGACCGGTCGAAGTACTACGAGCCCTGTGGAACCTCTGGCTCGCCCCTGAGTACGAGCGACAATTTGCTTTCCTCTTTGAGCTCCATGGGCTCGCGCTCCGTCAACCTGAGAAGTACGAATGGTTCGCACGGTCCGTCGTCAAGGACTGGAAAGCCCCGCTTGAGAGCGCGCTCCGCCAAGATGGCATCCACCCAGACCAGGCCGAGGCGCTGTCGACCCTCGTTGTGGCCATCATCCGCGGCCTATATCTGGACAAGACCATCACCGGCGACGTCGACCGCGTTGGTGCCGCCTACGAACTGTCGCTGAACCTTCTGGCGTCGACACTGGAAGCGACGAGAGCCAACCAAGGCAAATGAAACGCAGCCCCCTTCGGACCTCGGTCGGCCCGTCCGAGGTTCACCAGGGCCGGGTGACCGAACAGGTCTACCGTCACGAACTCCGGCCCGTCATGCACACCGGTGCACAGGTCATGGACAGCCTGTTCGGCGATGACGGTCAGAAGAAGTCCGCGTGACCGTCTAGTCAGGCACTTCGTCAGGCGCTCCCAGCAGCGCCTCGAATCGAGCGAAATGAGAACCGGCCGCCGATTAGGTAAAAACCCTGGTCAGCGGCCGTGTCTTCGTTGTGCGTGATACTGGGTTCGAACCAGTGACCCCTTCGGTGTGAACGAAGTGCGCTACCACTGCGCCAATCACGCGTTGCGGGTGAAACATTAGCGCATCCGCTCGCCGGACCCACATTCGGGCCACGCCGGGACGTAGGCTCCCGGCCATCGGCAGGACACGTGGACGCAACGGAGGAGCGAAGATGCTCGCGTACGAACGGACCGGCAGCGGAGAGCCGCTGCTCCTGATCCATGGCATCGCGCACCGCAGGCAGGCGTGGGGCGGGGTGGTGGAGCGGCTGGCCGACGAGTTCGAGGTGATCACGATCGATCTGCCGGGGCACGGCGAGTCACCCGCGTTCGATCTGGCGGGGCGTACGGTGCGGGAGGCGGTTGCGCACGAGCTGAACGAGCTCCGAGAGGAGCTCGGGATCGAGCGGCCGCACGTCGCCGGCAACAGCCTCGGCGGCCTGCTCGCGCTGGAGATGGCCGACGCCGGGCATGCGCGGTCGGTGACGGCGCTCTCCCCCGCCGGGTTCTGGATGAACGACCTCGACTACCTCTACGTCAGGGGCCTGTTCGCCGGGATCCAGGCGGTGGCGCGGCCGCTGGCGCCGGTGGCGGGGTCGCTGCTGCAGTCGCGGGTGGCGCGTGCGGTCACGATGGGCTGCTTCTTCGCTCGCCCAGGGCAGATCGACCCCGCCGTCGCGGCCGCCGACACCGCCAACATGGTCGCCTCGCGCGAGGGGATCAGGACCTTCTTCAGCGGTGTCTACCGCTACAGCTACCCGGGGCCGACGCAGAGCTACGTCCCGACCACCATCGCCTGGGCCTCGCGCGACCTCACGCTCCTCCCCTACCAGGCGAAGGTGGCCGCCCGGCGTCTCCCGCATGCGACCCACCGGTGGCTGGCGGGCTGCGGCCACGTACCGATGAACGATGACCCCGACCTGGTGGCCGAGGTCATCCGCGAGACGGCCCGGACCCAGCCGCGACGAGCAGGTCGCCTAGGCCGCGAGGATCCCGCGCGGGTCGAAGGCGACCCGGATCTCGGTGATCAGCCCGTCCTCGACGCGCATCCAGTTGGCGGTGGGGGCGGGTTCGGCGACGGTGGTGTGCAGGTCGAACCAGGTGATCACGCTCGGCCCGTCGGCGAGCCGCTCCTTCACCTCGATCTTGTCGAGCACCTTCGCCATGCCCTCCAGTCCGGCGACGCACTCGTCGGCACCCTCGATCGTGGCGAGCGGGCCGGCGAAGCTCACGTCGTCGGCCAGCAGCGCGCGCAGGCGGGTGAAGTCACGCTCCTGCCAGGCGGTGAAGTACGCCTCGGCGAGCTCGGCAGCGGATGCGGTCATCGGGATCTCCTCAGGTCGGTTCGGCTTTCATCTCCCAGCCTGACCCGACTCCAGCGAACACTCAAACAGATAGTTCTGCTGCTTGCTAGCATCAACGGTGATGGAAATCGGTCAGCTCCGCTACTTCGTCGCCGTCGTCGAACACGGATCGTTCACGGCCGCGGCGCAGCGGCTCCATGTCAGCCAGTCGGGCATCAGTGCCCAGCTGGCCAAGCTCGAGCGCGAGCTCGGCCATGACCTGCTCGTCCGGGGTCCCCGCAACGTACGTCTCACCCACGCCGGCGAGACGCTCCTCCCCCGCGCTCGCGACGCGATCCGGGCGATCGAGGGTGTGCGGCAGAGCGCCGACGAGCTGAGCGACCTGATCCACGGCCAGGTACGCCTCGGGATGATCGCCGGCTGCACGATCCCCGGCTTCCTCGACGCCGTCGCAACCTTCCACCGGGAGCATCCCGGGGTCAGCGTCGAGCTCGTCGAGGACACCTCCGACCGCCTCCAGCGACGTACGCTGGCCGGCGAGCTCGACCTCGGCCTGATCTCCCACGCGGGGCCCGTCATCGACGGCCTGGCCACCGAGTCCGTCAGCGACGAGCGGCTCGCTGTGATCACGCCGGCCGGCCACCGCCTCGCCGGCGCCCGGCCGAGGCTCGCCGACCTCCACGAGGAGACGGTGCTCTGCATCCCGCCGGGCACGGGGATCCGTACGGCCCTGGAGCAGTCGTGCGCGCGGGCGGGCGTGGCACCGAAGGTCGACCTGTCCGGGTCCAACCCGGAGACGCTGCTCGGACTGACCGCCCGCGGGCTGGGCGTCTGCGTGCTGGCCGAGTCGATGGCGGCCGGGACCGACCTGGTCGCGACGCCGATCGTCGACGCGGAGGTGCGCGCCGGGCTCGCGCTCGTGGTCCGTGACGGTGACCAGCAGCGCGCCACCCGGCGGCTCTACGACCTGCTCCGCAGCGCCCTGACCTGAGGGCTCAGGCGGCCTGCGGGTGGCGCAGGCCGGGATGGTCCTCGGGCAGCGAGCGCCGCAGGACGACCCAGCTCACCAGCAGGCACAGCGCGACCAGCGGCCAGCTGAGCGCGACCCGGGCGATCGCCAGGGCGACCACGTCGCCCGACCACCACAGCGGGCCGAAGACGGCGACCCGGATGACGTACTGACACACCCAGACCCAGCTCGCCAGCGCATAGCCCCGCAGCAGGACGGGGTCGCGCCGCCAGGCCCCGCGCTGACGCAGCACCAAGCCGACGACCACGCCGAGCAGCGGCCAGCGGAACGCGATGCTGACCACCCACACCAGGGCGCTGGCCGCGTTGGCGGCGAGCTGGACCACGAAGAAGTCCTCCGCCCGGCCCGTACGCAGCGCGATCATCGCCGCGACCGCGACTCCGGCCACGCCCAGCAGCACCGCGCGCGGCTTGCGACCCTTCCGCCACTGCCACACGGCCACGATCGCGGCCACCGCGACCGCCACCACGGTCGCGATCCACAGCTCTCCGCTGACCAGCCAGCCGGCCGCGAACGCGACCGGCGGGACGGTGGCGTCGATCGCACCACGCGCGCCTCCGAGGAGGTCGGCGAGCGTCTCGGCGTCTTCGTTGCGGCGGTCGGTGGTCATCACGGGAGTAAGGCTAGCCTTACTTGCAAGGATCCGTGACGCCTCGGTCGGCGTCAGTGACTTCTCGGCCGACCCGAGCGACGCCTCGGCCGACGGGGCTGACGCCTCGGCAAAACTTCACCGGGAGGGCAACCGGTGGACGTACGTCGGCCATCCGGCGCCGCTTTGCTCTGAGCGCCGCTGCTCGGGCACGCGGGAGACGCCCTATCCAAGCGGAGGATTCAACGTGTCACACGAGCACCACCCCCACTCGCACGGGCCGGAGGGGCACCACCACGCGCACGGCCACGACCACACTCACTCCCACGAGGTCGACGAGATCACCCTCGCCGCCTCCTCGGACGCGTCCGACAGCGACCTGCGTCCCGCCGAGGTCACCCGGCGCAACCTGCTCCGCGCCGCCGGCATCGCGGGCGCCGTGACCGCCGGGATGGCGGGCATGACCGGGGTGACCCCGGCGATGGCCGAGACCGCCACGACCGCCACCGCGAAGAGCGGCAACCGAGCCACGATCCGGCACTGGCTGGCCGGCGACCACCACATCCACACCCAGTACAGCTCGGATGCGATGTACCGGGTCATCGACCAGGCACAGCACGGCGCCGCGTACGGCCTGGACTGGCTGGTCATCACCGACCACGGCGGCGCGACCCACGCCAAGCTCGGCGTCGACCTGGTCAACCCCGACATCGTGGCCGCGCGCAAGGTGCTCAAGGACACACTGATCTTCCAGGGCCTGGAGTGGAACATCCCGGCCGCCGAGCACGGCACCGTCTTCGTCGCGCCCGGCGCCAACGAGGTCGCGGTGCTCAAGCAGTTCGAGAACGACTACGACGGCTCCGTCAAGGGCGCCAGCGGCAACTCCCCGCAGAACGAGGCGCTCGCCGTCGCCGGCATCCAGTGGCTCGGCAAGCAGGTCGACAAGCGCCGCGTCGCGGACGCGCTCTTCCTGGCCAACCACCCCGCCCGCAACGGCATCGACAGCCCTCACGAGGTGCGGGCCTGGCGTGACGCCGACCCGCGGATCGCGATCGGCTGGGAGGGCGCGCCCGGCCACCAGGCGGCAGGACTGCCCGCCGGCTACGGCCCGGGCAGTGCCCGCGGCTACTACGGCAACTCCGCCGGCCCGAACTCCTTCCCCGGATACCCCGCGGAGTCCTACCGCTCCTGGGGCGGCTTCGACTGGTTCACCTCGACCGTCGGCGGACTGTGGGACTCGCTGCTCGCCGAGGGCAAGCCGTGGTCGATCAGCGCCAACTCCGACTCCCACGTCAACTGGGGCACCACCTCGCGCCGCCCCGACGGATCGGACTCGGCCGCCTTCAACGCCAACGGCCGCTACGGCGACCCGGTCTACGCCGGCTCCCTGAACACCACCGCCGGTGACTTCTGGCCGGGCTACTACAGCCGCACCCACGTCGGCGCCTCCGAGCGCAGCTACGGCGCGGTCATGAAGGGCCTGCGCAACGGCCGCGTCTGGGTCGACCACGGCGCGCTGGTGAAGTCGGTCGACGTACGCGTCGTCTCCTCCGACGGTGGCTCCGAGAGCCTGGGCGGCACCCTGAAGGCGAAGAAGGGCAGCCGGATCTCGCTGGTCGTCACCATCGCTGCCCAGGACGTACCGAACTGGTCGCAGTTCGTCCCGAGCCTCAACCGGGTCGACGTGATCCGGGGCGCGGTCGACCCGACGTACGTCTCCGACCGCGACACCTGGAAGGCGCCCGACACGAAGGTGATCGAGCAGACCGACACCTCGGGTCGCACCGGCACCTTCCAACTGCGCTACGACCTCGGTCGTGTCGAGGAGGCGTTCTACGTACGTGTCCGGGGCACCGATGCGAACCGGTCCCAGCCCGGCTACCTCGGCGCCGGCATCGACCCGGCCGGTCCCGCCATCGACGTCGTCGGCGACGCCGACCCGTGGGTCGACCTGTGGTTCTACACCAACCCGGTCTGGGTCGTCCCGACTCGATGACCACCCGACGCCTGGCCGTCGATGCCGACGCCCGGGACCTCGCCGCCGCCGAGCACCTCGTCCATCGCCTGGACGAGGTGCTCGGCGCGGGGCAGCCCGAGGATGCGTACGTCATCAGCACCCATGTCGTGCGCGAGCCGACCGGCCGCCTCGTCGCCGTCCTGGACTGGCCCGACGGCCCGACGGCCGAGGAGCTGACCGCGCTTCTCGCGGACCGACTCCCCGAGGCGTACGTCACCACCGACTCCCCCGCGATCGACGAGGCCGCCGCGCGCAGCGCCGGGCGGCTGGCCCGCTACCCGGGACGCACCACGATCGAGACCGTGACCACGGTGGCCGCCGTCGAGGCGGACAGCGTCGTCGATGTCGTCGAGGGCCTGGCCGGAATCTCGCTGGAACCCGGCGACACCCTCGATCTCACCGGTTTCGCGCGGCCGGTGTGGCGCGAGGGGCGCTGCGTACTCCTGGTCCAGCGCTCCGCCACCGGTCTGGTGCCGTTCGAGATGCGCCACCAGATCCCCTGCTGCTCGGACCACTGAGGCTCAGACCGACGCGGAGCCTCGCGGCAGCGGCGCCTCCCAGTGGCGCCACATCGCCAGCAGGCGCCAGCCGGCGCAGACGACGAAGGCGACGGCCATGACCAGCGACTGCGGCAGCGCGAGGACCAGGCCGAAGGCCACGACCGCGGCCCCGGCGAAGGCGGGGATGGCGTAGAAGACGCTGCGGCGCAGGATGATCGGCACCTGGCCGGCGAGCACGTCGCGGATCACCCCGCCGCCCACGCCGGTGGCCAGCCCCATGATCGCGGCCGCCATCGGGGAGAGCCCGTAGTCGAGCCCCTTGACCGCCCCGGCGATGACGAACAGCCCCAGACCGAGGGCGTCGAAGACGTTGATCATCGGCCCGAGCCGGCCCAGCGCGGGGTGGAAGTAGAAGGTCAGCAGACCGGCTGTCATCGGCACCACGAGGTAGCGCCAGTCGGAGAGCGCGGCGACCGGGGTCGCGCCGATGGCCATGTCACGCAGGAAGCCGCCGCCGAGGCCGGTGACGCAGGCGAGGACGATCACGCCGAAGATGTCGAGCTCCTTGCGGACCGCCATCAGGCCGCCGGAGAGCGCGAAGACGAAGCACCCGACCAGGTCGAGCACGAGGAGGGTCAGCGTCTGTTCCACCGACAAATGGTCGCCTCGCTCGCCCCAAAAACCCCAAATGCCACGGCCACGCGGCATGGGCACCCCATACGATGAAGGTCCGTGGCGTAGGGTCGTCACAACCCGTATCTAGAATTGAGAAGAGGATGTCAGCCGAAGGATTGCCCCTGACTCCGGGCCAGCTCGAAGAGCAGGCACCGGATGAGGCTGGACCCGTCCTTCTGCGGCTCATCTCGGTCAGTGACGATGGTTTACGCATGCTTCTCGTCGATGACGAGGACCGTGAATACACCGCCGACATCGACGACCGTCTCCGTGCAGCACTCGAGGCTGTGTCGACCCGCCGATCGGAGCAAACCGTGAACAAGACCCCGAGCAGCAGCCTGCGGCCCCGTGACATTCAGACCCGTATTCGTTCGGGCGAGAGTGCCGAGGAGGTCGCCGCTGTCGCCGGCACCACGGTCGAGAAGATCTTGGCCTTCGCCGGCCCCGTCCTCGCCGAGCGCGAGCACATGGCACAGCGCGCCCAGCAGGCTTCCGTGCGCCGTCGGCCCGGTGAGGCCGCCAGCACCGCCCGCACCCTGGGCGAGGCGGTCAGCGCCCACTTCCAGACGATGTACGTGGACCCCGAGTCGGTCAACTGGGACTCCTACCGGCGCCCCGACGGACGCTGGAAGCTCACCGGTGAGTACGAGACCCCCGAGCGCTCCGGCATCGCCGAGCTGACCTACGACGCCCCGGGCAACTTCGTCGAGCTCGACAACGACGACGCCCGCTGGCTGACCGGCGAGAAGCTCGAGGCCGCAGCGCCCGAGCCCGAGCCGATCACCGACGACATGCTCGCCGCGCGGCGTCGCCGCGCCCAGAGCTCGACCCCTCCTGCCCAGGCCCCGGCCGCGCAGGCTCCGGCAGCGCCGGCCGCGCCCGTCCAGGCGCCGGCTCCGGTCACTCCTCCCCCGGCTCCCCAGCCGGTCAAGGAGGCCAAGGCCGCCAAGACGGCTCACGTGGATGTCGACACCCCGCTCGAGGCGTTCTTGGGCGACGAGTCCCCGACCGGCAAGCAGGCGCCGGTCCCGGCCGAGCCCGAGCTCGAGCCGACGGTCGTCGAGCCCGCGGCCGCCGAGGCTCCTGCCGAGTCCGAGCAGCCCGACGAGGCTCAGCAGAAGCCGGCCAAGAAGTCGTCTGCGCGCCGCAAGCGCGCCTCGGTCCCGAGCTGGGACGAGATCATGTTCGGCGGCGGCAAGTCGGAGTGAACCGACTGGTGTGAACCCGTTCACGGACCGGCCATCGGCCGGTCCGTGTTACGTCGGCGACCCGACCCGACAGAGTCGGCAGCGGGTCGGGCGCAGTTCACGCGCCCCCGATGAAGTGAGTGGAGGCAAGCACTTCCACCCTTCTCGGAGGCCCCCCGATGCTCCTGCCCGACTCGCTGAGCCGACGCTCCCTCCTCTCCAGCACCGCCACGACCGGCTTCGCCGCATCCGCAGCCATGCTGCTCGGCACCGGCTCGATCCCCGCCGACGCGGTGTCCGTCAAGGGCGCCACGTCGCTCTCCGGCTACCCGTTCACCATGGGCGTCGCCTCCGGCGACCCGCTCCCCAACTCCGTCGTCCTCTGGACCCGCCTCGCCCCCGAACCGCTCGCCGCCGATGGTCTCGGAGGCATGCCGCCGGAGCCGGTCAAGGTCCGCTGGCAGGTCGCCGAGGACCCGCGCTTCCGCAAGGTCGTGAAGTCCGGCACCGTCACCGCGACCCCCAACTTCGGCCATTCGGTCCACCCGGAGGTCTGGGGCCTGCGTCCCGGCCGTGACTACTGGTACCGCTTCCTGGCCGCCGGCGAGGTCAGCCAGACGGGGCACACCCGGACCGCCCCGGCGTACGGCTCCTCGCTCTCGCAGATGAGCTTCGCCTTCGCCTCCTGCGCGCTCTACAGCCACGGCTTCTACACCGCTTACCGGCACCTGGCCGACGAGGACGTCGACGTCGTCTTCCACCTGGGCGACTACCTGTACGAGTCCGGCGTCACCCCCGAGAACAACTGGCGCAACACCCCGGTCTCCCCCGCTGTCAGCGGAGAGACGCTCGACCTGGCCCGCTACCGCCTGCAGTACGGCCTCTACAAGTCCGACCCGGACCTGATGGCCGCCCACCAGTCCCACGCGTTCGTGGTCGCACCCGACGACCACGAGATCGAGAACAACTGGGCCGACGAGACGCCCGAGGAGCGGAGCCAGTCCCAGGGCGAGCTGTGGATGCCGCGGCGTACGGCTGCCTTCCAGGCCTACTACGAGCACCTGCCCTTCCGCGCCAGCTCGCTGCCGGACGGTCCGGACATGCAGATCTACCGCAGCCTGCGCTACGGCGACCTGGTCGACTTCAACGTGCTCGACACCCGGCAGTACCGCGACGACCAGGCGTACGCCGACGGCAGCGACCCCGCCAGCCCGGAGCTGACCCCGGACATCTACGACCCGTCGCGCTCGATGATGGGCTTCGAGCAGGAGGCATGGCTCCAGCGCAGCTGGCGGCAGTCGACCGCCCGCTGGCAGGTGCTCGCCAACCAGGCGCCGATGGCCGAGACCGACCTCGACGAGACCGAGGCCAAGACCCTCTACATGGACCCGTGGGACGGCTACATCGCCAACCGCAACCGGCTCCTCGAGGGTGCTCGGACCAGCGGGATCGAGAACCTCGTCGTCATCACCGGAGACCGCCACCACAACTACGCCAGCAACCTGCTGGCCGACTACGATGACCCCGAGTCGGCCGTCGTCGGCAGCGAGTTCGTCGGCACCTCCATCGCCAGCGGCGGCGACGGCGCCGACATGACCACCGGCGGCGAGTCCCTGCTGCGGGCCAACGACCACCTGAAGTTCTTCAACAGCCAGCGGGGCTACGTACGCGTCACGGTCACGCCCGAGGAGCTCTCCAGCGACTTCCGGGTCGTGCCGTACGTCCAGCGCCCGGGCGCCCCGATCTCCACCCGCGCGACCTACGTCGTCGAGAACCGCCGCCCCGGCGTCCAGCTCGACACCCAGAACACCCCCGTCGGGACGAGGTACGCCGACGTGCCCATGCCGACGCTCAACGGCAAGCGCTAGCCGAACGGCAGCGGCTCGGGCACCAGGGAGACCGACTGGGCCCGGGCCGCGGTCAGCCGGCGGCGGTGGTGCTGGCGGCAGAGGACCTCGTAGGAGACCGCGCTGGGGGCCTCGTCGGTGTCGCCGACGACGACCTGGTCGCCCTCGGTGACCATGACGCCGTCCTCGACGCGGGCGTTGTGGGTCGCCCGCTTGCCGCACCAGCACAGCGCCTCGACCTGCAGCACCTCCGTACGGTCGGCGAGCTCGACCAGACGAGCGGCGCCCGGGAAGAGCCGGGTGCGGAAGTCGGTGAGGATGCCGAAGCAGAAGACGTCGATCTGCAGCTCGTCGGTGATCTTGGCGAGCGCCTCGATCTGCTCGGGCGTGTAGAACTGCGCCTCGTCACAGATCATGTAGTCGATCCGGGCGCCGTGGGTCAGCGAGTCGACGGCGTGGCGCCAGAAGTCGAAGTCGTCGGTGACCTCGATCGCGTCGTGGGTCAGCCCCAGCCGCGAGGTGACCACCGCCTCGCCGGAGCGGTCGTGGGCGGTGAAGATCAGCCCCACCCTGCCGCGAGCGGCGTGATTGTGGTTGGTCTGCAGCGCGAGGGTCGACTTCCCTGCGTCCATCGTCCCGGTCCAGAAGGTCAGCTCAGCCACTCACGGAAGCCTAGTGGTCCGCGCCCCGGCTCGTGGCAGGACCCTCATGGCTGGACTTGTTCCGTCGATAGTGGCGCGCGACTCGTGCCCGGTTGCCACAGCCCTCGGAGCACCACTCGCGCCGTGGGTGGTCGCGCACGAAGTAGAGGACGCAGCCGGGGCCACCGCACGCGCGCAGCTGGTGGGGCGCCTGCTGGGTCAGCACCTCAGATCCTTCCAGCGCGACCAGGTTCAGCTCCCGCTGCAGGCCGGAGCCGTCGGTGCGCCACCCGCGCTCGTAGCCGCCCTGCCGGCCGTGGCGCAGGGTGGGTGCGCAGTGGGACACGAACTCGTTGAGCACCGCGAGCGCCGCTTCGGCGCTGAGCCCCTCCGAGACGCTGTGCGGCCGGCTGTCGCCGGTCACGTCCGCGGCCAGCCGGCGCAGGGCGTCCCGCAGCGCCCGAGCCCGGCCATGGTCGTGCTCGTCCAGGTCCGGATGGCACCCGAGACCCGCCACCTCTGCCCAGGCGCGGAGATGCGCCACGCTCTCCAGCGAGTCACGGACGGTGGTCCGCTCGGCCCAGATCGTGTTCATGAGGCGTACGGCCCGGGGTTGGGTCGGATACAGCACGGGCACCTGCAACTCCACGGCCACCTCTTCCGTCATCGATCTAATGGTCAGTCTAGGTCTCAGTCGTTATGTGGTCACGCGCGACGGCCAGCTGGGCCTCGAGCTGGCTGATCCGTTCGGTCAGCTCCGCGACGGTGTGCCTGGCGGCCGCCAGGGGCACCAGCTGCGGGATGTGCTGCTTGCAGTTCCAGTCGTACGCCTCGACGTCGATCAGGATCCCGCGCTCGACCCGCGCCGAGCTTCCGACCGGAGCCAGCGAGTCGACCAGCTCGGGGTCGTCCTCGAGCTCGACGACCCGCGCGCGGCCGAAGATCTTCATCCTGGCCTGCAGCTGGTAGTCGATCAGGAACAGGGAGACCCGCTCGTCGTGATCAAGGTTGCCGCGGGTGATGTACTGCCGATTGCCCCGAAAGTCGGCGAACCCCAGCGTGGTCTCGTCGATCACCTTCAGGAACCCGGGCGGCCCTCCGCGGTGTTGCACGTAGGGCCACCCGGTCTCGCTGACGGTGGCCAGGAAGAAGCTGTCCCGCGACGAGATGAAGGCGGCCTCGCCCCTCCCGATCCGGTCCGGCACGCTGTCGGTCCCAGCCATGCGTGCGTACGCCGCGGCGCTCCCGTGGATCGACTGATGCTCTGCCACCAGCGGCGTGAACGCGACCTGCCCGTAGTGCCCGGTCATCGCCGGCCCTCGACTCTGTGCTCACCCATGACAAACCCTTCCGTCCGGAAACAGCGAGTCGCTGCTAATGGATATACATGATGTAACCATTAGCAGCGACCGGCATTCCCGTCCGGCGGAGGTTTTCGCGCCGGGGCGCCTGGAACAGGGCTAGGAGACCAGCAGTGGGATGAGCATCTCGTCGGGCGTCAGTGATCCGTGCAACCCGACCAGCGTCGTCTCGTACTGGAACAGGCTCGTCGAGACCACCGCGTGCTCGCCGTGGGAGGCGACGATGACGTCGCCGAGCCGCGGCAGCACCGACGGGGTGACCGGCCCAAACCAGCCGCGCCGGATCGCGGTCTCCCGGGTCATCACGTCGGCCTTGTCCCCCAGCGTCTCCGACCAGGTCGCGACCACGTCGTCGACGGCGCCGCGCGAGCAGTAGAGATGCCGGAAACGCGCCTCGCCGCCGACCAGCGCGACCCCGTGGCGCAGCTCGGGGAAGTCGTCGATGTCGGTGCGGGAGGTGGCGGGCGAGTCGACCATGCCGTGGTCGGCGAGCACCAGGAGGCGTACGGACGGGTCCAGGGCGTCTCGCAGCTGCTCGGCCTCGGCGTCGATCATCGAGAGCTGCTGCAGCCAGGGCGAGGAGGCGACGCCGTACTTGTGGCCGGTCCAGTCCAGGTCGCCGTCGTAGAGGTAGGTGAGCGACCCAGGCACCCGCGAGAGCGCGACCGCCGAGGCGATCCGCTCACCGACCCGGTCGGCTCCGACGAACTCCGCGCCCCGGTGGGCGGCGATGGTCAGTCCCGAGCCGCCGAAGACGCGCTTGTTGATCACGGTGACCGGCACGCCGGCCTCGCTCAGGCGCTGGAAGACGGTCTGGTTGGGCTGCCACTCGACCGGGTCGATGTCCTTGCGCCACTGCAGCGCGTTGAGCAGGTGCTCGGTGCCCGGGATCCGGGAGGTGTAGCCGACCAGCCCGTGTCCGCCGGGCGTCAGCCCCGTCCCGAACGAGGTCAGGCTGGTCGCCGTCGTCGACGGGACCCCGGCCGTACCGTCCTTCTGGTTCTCGCTCAACGAGGCCAGGAACGGCGCCGCGTGAGCGTAGCGGCGCAGCAGGTTGGTGCCCATCCCGTCGACGAGGAAGACGACGTACGCAGCGGCCGACGGCAGCTCGAGACCGGATCTCGCCTCGGAGGTGCCCAACGGGACGTCCATGGCGGCGGCGACCGCCGGCAGGACATCACCCAGTGAGCGCTCCCCGTAGGCGGGGGCGAGAAACCCGGTCACCGGCCCCTCACCGGCTGTGGGTGCGAGCCGAGAGCGATTCCGCGAAGGAGAGCAGGCGGTCGACCGAGTCGTGACCGTCGGCGGCGGCCGAGACGCGCAGCGAGAAGTCGTCAGGGGTGAGCACGCCGGTGTAGCCGTGGTCGGCGTCGCAGTTGGGGTCGGAGCAGCCCGCGGGCTCGAGGTCGACGCGGTTGACGCCGCCCCAGCCGATGGTCATGACCACCTCGGCCGGCTTGCTCGATCCCTTCGTCGGGTTGGTGATCATCCGTGTCACTACAACGGAGTTCACCGAGTCGATGCGTACGGCCTCGGTCGAGGTCGAGGTGTAGGGCTCGGGCAGGAGGTCGTCGCCGGCGTGCTCGTCGGTGTGGGCCAGGATCAGCCGCGTCGGGGTCAGCACCAGCACGGAGAGGTGGCGGCGCACCTCGTCACGGTCGAACGTCGGCTCGTGGTGCAGGAAGAAGGAGGACACCTTCTCTCCGGCCACTGCGGAGGCGACGCAGTCGGCCACCACCTCGGGGTAGTAGCCGGTGCGGTCGATCTCGGCGCGCAGGTCGTCGGCGCGGTCGAGATCATCGGTGCGGGTGCTCATGACACCCATCCTTCCACGGCGTCCCACGGTGGCCTAGCCGGGCAGTGTGTCGCCCACCGCGGGGTTGAGGCGGCGTACGAACCAGTCGGAGCGCGGATCGGCGACCAGGTCGACCCTGGCGCCGGCGGTGAGGACGGCGGATCCCTCGAGCCCGACGAGGACCAGCGAGAGGTCGAGCGAGGAGATCTGGGGCAGGTCGTTCTGCAGCTGGGCGACCCTGAGGACGAGCCGCTCGATCTCGTCGACGTCGACCATGTCGCCGCCGCGGTAGCCGAAGAGCATCGGCGCGGCCTTGATCTCGCGCACCATCGAGGCGGCATCGCGCTCGGACAGCGGCGGGATCCGGTAGGCCTTGTCGGCCACCAGCTCGGTGATCGGGCCGGCGATGCCGAAGGAGACCACCGGGCCGAACAGCGGGTCCTCCATCGAGCGGATCGCGACCGGGACGCCCGGAGGCGCGGTGCGCTGCACGGTGAACCCGCCGGTCTCGGGCGGGATCCGGCTGGTGATCAGGTCCCAGGCCTCGGTCATCTCGTCGACGTCGTCGATGTTGCGTACGACGTGGGCCTGGTCGGGCCGCTCCCGGACGCTCTCGACGGTCGCCTTGAGGACGACACCCCAGCCGAGGTCCTCGCCGGCGGCGATCGCCTCCTCGAGGGTGCTGACGCTGTGGGTGTTCCACAGCTTGATGCCGTAGGCGGCCAGCACCATGCCGAGGTCCTCGCGGCTCAGGTCGCCCCCGGCCGGGCGCGCGGCGAGCACGTCGGTGACGATCTTGCGCGCCGTGCGCGGGTCGCACTCGTCGGTGCTGAGCCACGGGGTCTCGCCGTCGGCGGACCGCAGCCACACGGCGTACTCGACGACCTTGGCCAGGGCGCGTACGGCCGACTCCACCGAGGAGTAGGACGGGACCGAGCCACGACCGGCGGTCGAGCCGGCGACGTCGGGGACACGGAGCAGTTCGGGGACACCCTCGGCACCCAGGAAGCTGGTGACCAGCGGCTTGTCGGACTGCTCCCCCACCGCGGCGAGCACGTTGGCGATCTCCTCGCCGGAGACGTTGAGCGGCGGGATGTAGACCGAGATCACCGCGTCGACCTCGGGGTCGTCGATGGCCGCGTCGAGCGCGTCCTCGAAGTCCTCGGCGCTCGGCTCGGTGGGCAGCGGGACCTGCTTGTTGACCTGCAGACCCGCCGAGACGGCGGCGTCGGCGGCCAGCAGGCCCAGGGCGTCGGAGTTGCCGACGATGGCGACCCGCCGGCCGCGCGGGAGCGGCTGGTGGGCGAGGAGCTGGGCGACGTCGAACATCTCGTCGAGGGTGTCGACCTGGATGATCCCGGCCTGGCGGAACATCGCGTCGACTGCCGCCGGCGGGGCGCTGATCTTGCGGACCGCGTGACCCATCGGCACACCCTGGGTGGTGCGACCCGAGCGGACCGCGACGATCGGCTTGCGCAGCGAGACGCGGCGGGCGATGCGGGAGAACTTCCGCGGGTTACCGATCGACTCCAGGTACATCATCACGACCTCGGTCGAGACGTCCTCCTCCCAGTACTGCAGGAGGTCGTTGCCGGAGACGTCGGCGCGGTTTCCGGCGCTGACGAAGGTCGACAGGCCCAGGCCTCGGTTGTTGACCTTCTCCAGGATCGCGGAGCCGAGCGCACCCGACTGGCAGAAGAAGCCGGCGCGGCCGCGCGGCGGCATCGTCGGGGCGAGGCTCGCGTTGATCTTGACCTGCGGGTCGGTGTTGATGACGCCGAGCGCGTTGGGCCCGATCAGCCGCAGCCCGTAGGAGCGGGACAGGTTCACCAGCCGCCGCTGCCGCTGGCGGCCCTCCTCGCCGGTCTCGGCGAAGCCGCTGGAGATGACCACGAGCCCGTGCACGCCCTTGGCGGCACAGTCGAGCACGACGTCCTGGACGGCGTCGGCGGGCACCGCGACGATCGCCACGTCGACGTCGTCGGGGATGTCCTGGACGCTCTTGTACGCCGGCATGCCGCTGACCGCGGTGGAGCTGGGGTTGACCATGTAGACCCGGCCGGTGAAGTCACCGATCACCAGGTTGCGGACCAGCGCCTGGCCGACGGTCTCCTGCCTCCGGCTGGCGCCGATGACCGCGACCGAGCGCGGGTTGAAGAAGCGGTGGATCGAGGCGGACTCGGCCTCGTGCTCGCGCAGGGCCAGGCGGCCGACCGCGGTGTCGGTGACGTCGATCCCGAACTGCAGTGAGATGACCCCGTCCTCGTAGACGCTGGCGACCTTGTAGCCGGCGTCGCGGAAGGTCTGGATCATCCGCGCGTTGTCGGGGAGCACGTCGGCGGTGAACTTGGTGACTCCGCGCTCACGCCCGGCCTGGGCGAGGTGCTCGAGCAGGATCTGCGCGATCCCCCGGCCCTGGTAGTCGTCCTCGACGAGGAAGGCGACCTCGGCCTCGCCGGGCTTGACCACGTCGTAGCGCCCGACCGCGATCATCCGGCCTCTGAGCGTGAGGATGAAGGCGACGCGGTCCTTGTGGTCGACCTCGGTGAAGCGCGCGACATCGCGGGCGGACAGGTGCGGCATCGGCGAGAAGAAGCGGTAGTACTTCGACTCGTCGCTGACCCGGTGGTCGTAGAAGTCGACCAGCAGGTCCTTGTCCGCCGACCGGATCGGCCTGATGTGGGCCGTCCGACCGTCGCGCAGCAGCACGTCCGCCTCCCAGTGGGAGGGGTACGGCGGGGTCTGCTGCGCGGTCACGAGAGAAATCTAGCGGGAGAGCCCAGGTTCTCGCGCGCAGCAGCCGCTGATCAGTGACGTACGGCGTTGGCGCGGTCGCGCTCGTTGAGCACCCGCCAGCCGTCATAGTCCCAGTTCCGCGCCAGCTTCTGGGCGTGCTTGGGAGCGTCGCCCTCATGATTGCGGATGACGAGTTCGCGTACGGCGAACTCCACCGCCTCCTGGGGCGTGGTCGTGCCGGAGATCCGCTGGATCTCCTCGAGCAGCTCGGTGTCGAGCTCGATCTGGGTGACAGCCATCGTCAGCACCTCCATGTGCATCAGCGGTTGATGTCCTGGTCCATCCAGAGTACGCGCCCGATGGGCGACGAGAGGCCGGTCCGGCTAGCGCCCACTCATACCGTAGGCGCGGGTCACGGTGGCGACGCGCACCTGGTAGTCCTCGTACCAGAGGCTGCGACCGGTCTGTTGCGCACGACGGTGCTCGGCGAGCGTCTTCCATGACCGGGCGGCCTGCTCGTCGGTCCAGTACGAGACGGTGATGCCGAGGCCGTCCCGGGCCGACTCGATGCCCAGGTACCCCGGCTGCTCGGCGGCGAGCTCCTCCATCCGAGCGGCGGTCTCGGCGTAGCCCTCGCCGGTCGGCGTGCGCAGCGAGGTGAAGATGACGGCCGTGTACGGCGGCTCGGGTGTCTGCGCGATGCTCACCGACGGCCTCCTGCGATGGCGTCCAGCGGCTCGGTGCCGGGCTCGAGAGGCAGCCGGAGGGCGCGTACGGCGAACGAGATCGCGTGGTACCAGCCGGCCAGCAGGGTGAGTTCGACCGCGGCGTCCTCGCCGGCCGCGTCGACCAGCGCGGACCAGGTCGTGTCGCTGATGTCAGCGTCCGCATGCAGCTCGTCCACCGCCCGCAGCACCGCTCGGTCGGCCGCCACCCAGCAGGGGTCTTCGGGGGCCCCGTGGGCGAGCGAGGCGAGCTGCGCGGGATCGAGCTCGGCCTTCTCGGCGAAGTGGGCGACATGGACGCCCCACTCGTAGTCGGCGCCGCAGAGCGCCGTGGTGCGGTCGATGACCAGCTCGCGCTGGCGCAGGTTCAGCGCCGAGCGCCGGGAGAAGTAGTGGCGGCCCCAGCCGGCCACTCCGTGGGCCAGGCCGGGACGCCTCGCCATCACCCGGAAGAGCTGGATCGGCGGACCGAGAAGGTCCAGGGCGGCCTGGGTCTCCTCGTCGTAGGGCGGACTGACGGGAGCGACCCGGGGTTGCTTCGATTTCAGAGGCATGCTCGGATGCTAGCCTCGGCGCTTCGGAAAGGAAAGCAATTATGACGACACCGATGCCGGGCCGGCCGGTCCGCGGTTCCCGGACGGGTCGGCCGATCATGGTGCTCCTCGACCTGCTCGGCCGCCGCTGGGCGCTGCGGGTCCTGTGGGAGCTCAGCGACGGCCGGGCGATGACCTTCCGCGAGCTGCAGCACGCCGCAGGCGACATCTCCTCCAGCGTGCTGACCGCCCGTCTCCAGGAGCTGGCCGAGGCCGGTCTGGTCACCCACGACGGCGGCTACGACCTCACCGACCACGGCAGGAGCCTGCTCGACCTGATGACACCGCTCGACGCCTGGGCGAAGGAGTGGTCGGCAGACCACTGACCGTGCTCTTACGGCGAGCCCGGTGGCGGACTCGCACAGGGATTCGAGACAATGCCCCTTATGGCACGCGGCAAGACCAAGCAGGACGTCCCCGACGACTTCGAGGAGCACATCCTCGACACCGACATCGGGGACGAGATGCGGTCCTCATTCCTGGAGTACTCCTACTCCGTCATCTACTCCCGGGCACTGCCCGACGCCCGCGACGGTCTCAAGCCCGTGCAGCGCCGGATCCTCTACACCATGAACGACATGGGCGTACGTCCGGACCGCGGCCACGTGAAGTGTGCCCGCATCGTCGGTGAGGTGATGGGCAAGCTGCACCCGCACGGCGACGGCGCGATCTACGACGCCCTGGTCCGGATGGCGCAGCCGTGGGCGATGCGGCTGCCGATGATCGACGGGCACGGCAACTTCGGCTCCCCCGGCGGTGACGACCCGGCTGCCGCGATGCGTTACACCGAGGCCCGGATGGGCCCGGCGGCGCAGGCGATGACCGATGACATCAAGGAAGACACGGTCGACTTCCGGCCCAACTACGACTCGCGGGAGATGGAGCCGAGCGTGCTCCCCGCCGCGATCCCCAACCTGCTGGTCAACGGAGCCACCGGCATCGCGGTCGGCATGGCCACCAACATGGCTCCGCACAACCTGGTCGAGGTCATCGCTGCCGCGCGCCACCTGATCAAGCACCCCGGCGCCGAGCTCGACACGCTGATGAAGTTCATCCCCGGCCCCGACCTCCCCACCGGCGGCACCATCGTCGGCCTGGACGGGATCCGGGATGCGTACGAGACCGGCCGCGGCTCCTTCAAGATCCGCGCCACCACGCGGATCGAGCCGTTCGGGCGCCGCAAGGGCATCGTGATCACCGAGCTGCCGTTCAACATCGGCACCGAGAAGATCATCGAGCGCGTCAAGGTCCTGGTGCAGTCCAAGAAGATCCAGGGCATCGCCGACCTCAAGGACCTCACCGACCGCGAGCACGGCACCCGGCTGGTGATCGAGGTCAAGAACGGGTTCGTGCCCGAGGCCGTCCTCGAGCAGCTCTACAAGATGACGCCCCTGGAGGACTCCTTCGGGATCAACAACGTCGCGCTCGTCGACGGGCAGCCGCGCACGCTCGGCCTCAAGGAGCTGCTCGAGGTCTTCCTGGGACACCGCTACGACGTCGTCCGCCGCCGTTCGCAGTTCCGCCGCGACCGGGCCGCCGACCGGCTGCACCTGGTCGACGGGCTGCTGATCGCGATCCTCGACATCGACGAGGTCATCCAGCTGATCCGCTCCTCCGACAACGCCGGGGAGGCAAAGGAGCGGCTGATGTCGGTCTTCGACCTGAGCCAGCCCCAGGCGGAGTACATCCTCGACATGGCGCTGCGCCGGCTGACGAAGTTCTCCAAGATCGAGCTGGAGAAGGAGCGCGACGACCTGCGCTCGACGATCGAGTACCTCGACTCGATCCTCGGCGACGACGAGATGCTGCGGAAGGTCGTCTCCGACGAGCTGGGCGAGGTGGCCAAGACGTTCGGTACGCCGCGGCGCACCGTCCTGCTCGCCTCCGCCGGCACGCCAGCGCTCGAGGCGATGAGCCTCGAGGTCGCCGACGACCCATGCTTCGCGCTGCTCTCCTCGACCGGTCTCCTGGCCCGCTCCTCGGACGCCGAGCCCTTCTCGACCGGCTCGGGCCGCGCCAACCACGACGTGATCGTCTCGGTGGTCCCGGCGACCGCGCGCGGTCAGATCGGCGTACTCACCTCCCGCGGCCGTCTCGTACGTCTCGGGGTGCTCGACCTGCCGGCGCTGCCGCCGACCCACGGCGACCCGAACCTGTCCGGCGGCCTGCCGCTGTCCGCGCTGCTCTCGCTGGAGTCCGACGAGCGCGCTCTGGCGCTCACGACGCTGGCCACCGACGGTCCCGGCATCGCGCTCGGCACCAAGCTCGGTGTCGTCAAGCGGGTCAACCCCGAGGTGCTGCTCAACAAGGACGAGTGGGAGGTCATCAAGCTCGCCGACGGCGACGAGGTGGTCGGCGCCGCCCAGCTGCGCACCGGCACCGAGTCGTTGGTCTTCGTCACCTCCGACGCTCAGCTCCTGCACTTCCCGGCGGACGTCGTCCGCCCCCAGGGCCGCAGCGCCGGCGGGATGGCCGGCGTCCGGATGGCCCATGGGTCCAAGGTCGTCTTCTTCGGCGTCGTCTCCCCCGACGCCCCCGAAGGTGCCGCGGTCGTGACCGTCGCCGGGTCGTCGAGCGCTCTGCCCGGGACCGAGACCGGCTCGGTGAAGACCACGCCGTTCAGCGAGTACCCGGCCAAGGGCCGGGCCACCGGCGGCGTACGTGCGCACCGCTACCTCAAGGGCGAGGACTCGATCGTCTTCGCCTGGGTCGGCGCCGCTCCCGCGATGGCCGCCGCGGCCTCCGGGGCGCCCATCGACCTGCCCGAGGTCGACCCACGCCGCGACGGCTCCGGGCTCCCGCTGGAGCAGCCGATCGACGCCGTCGCGGGCCCGGTGGCTCACACGTTCCCGGTTGCGGCCGGGTAGGTGTGGCTGCTGACCGAGGTGACTCGGTCAGCGCTCGCTTCCCTCGCGGAGTTCCACGAGGGAAGTGGATGCTCACCGAGGTACCTCGGTGAGCATCCATCCCCTCAGCGCAGCGCGATGGGGTTCACCGGTGCACCGACGGCTCCGGTGACCCGCAGCGGTGCCGCGGTGAGCAGGAAGTCATAGCGACCGTCCTCCGCGCACGCTGAGGCGAGTCCGTCCAGGTCCCACATCTCGGCTCCCCTCTGTTGTCAACCAGTGCTCGCGAGGGGTCCGGCCGCCGGGCTCTTCGGGGTGGAGGGTGGTGCGGCGTAGCGTCGGGTCTGCGG